>NZ_JBLKKY010000006.1:0-109968 GCF_059438195.1 Paraconexibacter sp. | reverse complement strand
GTCGACGCCGGCTGGTACCCGTACGCCGCCCAGATCGGCCAGACCGGCAAGACGGTCGCGCCGAAGCTGTACCTCGCGGCCGGCATCTCCGGCGCGATCCAGCACAAGGTCGGCATGCAGTCCTCGGAGAACATCGTGGCGATCAACAAGGACTCGAACGCCCCGATCTTCGAGTTCTCCGATCTCGGCATCGTGGGCGATCTCAACAAGATCCTCCCGAAGCTCACCGAGGCAGTGAAGGCGAAGAAGGGCTAGGAGACGCACATGGCAGCCGCCGCCAACAACGGGAAGGCCGTCCCCGCGGCCTTCCCGCCGCCGGTCGAACCCCGCAAGGAGTTCATCAAGCGCGAGGTCGACCCCGAGGACGAGATCATCGAGGTGGGCGTCGCCATCGTCGGCGGCGGCACCGCCGGTCTCGCGACCGCGAACCGGCTCCTCCAGCTCCTGCACGAGGACGCGGAGAAGGGGGGCGACCTCATGGAGCGCCTCGGCGAGGTCCCCGTCGCCGTCATCGAGAAGGCGAAGACGTGCGGCGGGCACAACCTCTCCGGGGCGGTCATGCGGCCCGGCCCGCTCGAGGAGCTCTTCCCGGACATGAGCCGGGAGGACTGGCGCAAGGAGGGCTTCGCCTTCGGTGAGGTGAAGAAGGAAGCCGTCTACATGACGCCGACGGGCAAGATGTCCCTGCGGATCCCGACCCCGCCGCCGTTCAAGAACCACGGCAACGAGGTCGTCTCCGTCTCGGCGCTCGCCCGCTTCCAGCAGCAGCAGGCCGAGGAGGGTGGCGCGTACATCCTCACCGAGACCTCCGCCACCCAGCTCCTCGTCGAGGACGGGCGCGTGAAGGGCGTCCGCTCCGGTGACAAGGGCCGCGGCAAGGACGGGGAGCCGCTCGGCAACTTCGAGCCGGGGACCGACATCGTCGCGAAGGCGACGGTCCTCGCCGAGGGCTGCTGGGGCCACCTCACCGGCGCGGCGATCCGCGAGTTCGACCTCGGCGAGAACCGCGAGCCCCAGGTGTGGGAGCTCGGGGTCAAGGAGGTCTGGAAGGTCCCGAAGCCGCTCGACAAGATCATCCACACGATCGGGCCCTGGCCGCTGAAGATCAGCGCGAAGTACGGGCAGATCGGCGGCACGTGGATCTACCCGATGAAGGACGAGAAGACCGGTGACGACCTCGTGTCGATCGGCTTCGTCGTCGACCTCGAGTACGCCGACGCGACGACGTCGGCCCACGACCTCCTCCAGCAGTTCAAGCTCCACCCCCTCGTGAAGAAGATCCTCGAGGGCGGCGAGCGCGTCGCGTGGGGCGCGAAGGCGCTCCCGGGCGGCGGCTACTGGTCGATGCCGAAGCTCACGATGCCGGGGGCCGTCCTCGTCGGCGACTCCGCCGGGATGGTCGACACGGTCGCGCTCAAGGGCGTGCACCACTGCATCAAGTCGGGCATGCTCGCGGCCGAGTCGATCTTCTCGGCGCTCAAGCGCGGCGAGTCGAGCTTCGAGAGCTACGAGACGGCGGTCGAGGAGGGCTCGATCGGCAAGGAGCTCTACGAGGTCCGCAACACCCGCCAGCCGTTCCAGAAGGGCTTCATCAAGGGCGGCCCGCTCGTCAACATGATGATCGCGACGAAGGGCAAGTTTCCCGGCGGTCGCTGGTCGTGGCACCGCAACGACCACCAGCCGATGTTCATCGGCAAGACGGCGGACAACTACCCGAAGCCGGACGGCAAGTACACGTTCGACAAGCTGTCCTCGGTGTTCATCACGGGCAACGCGACCCGCGACGACGCGCCGAACCACATCCGGGTCGAGAAGCGCGTTCCGCGCGAGATCGCGGAGACGTGGAAGTGGATGTGTCCCGCGGGCGTCTACGAGATCCCGGAGGACGCGCCGGAGACGGGCGACGTCGACGTCATCGTCAACTACACGAACTGCGTGCAGTGCGGCGCGATCACCGCGAAGGGCGGCCGGCTCACGGTCCCCGAGGGCGGCGACGGGCCTCTCTACACGGTGAGCTAGTCCCGTCCGCACCTGTCGTTCCGACGACCCCTTCCGGCGAGGCCGGGAGGGGTCGTCGTCTTTTCTGCCCTCGTCCTCACTCAGTCAGTAAGCTGACTGAATGGCGGGGCGCGCATCGGACACTCGTGAACGGCTCCTGGAGGCCGCACTCGACGTCGTGCACGGGCAGGGCTTCCATCGAGCGACGCTCGCGGACATCGCACGGGAGGCCGGTGTTCCGCCAGGCAACGTCCACTACCACTTCCCGACCAAGCAGTCCCTCGGCGACGCCGTGCTCGACCGCCGGCTCGCGCGCCAGAGGGCCGCGACCGCCCGCTGGGGCACGCTCCCGTCGCCGCAAGAGCGGCTGACCGCTTTCCTGCAGATGACGGTCGACGCCCGCGTGCAGCTGACCGAGCGCGGCTGCCCGGTCGGGAGCCTGTGCAGCGAGCTGGCGAAGGACGGCGGTCCCCTCGCCGACCACGCCGCGGAGCTGCTCGCCGGCTGGCTGGCCTGGCTGCGCGCCCAGTTCGCCGAGCTTGGCCACGACGACCCCGACCGCTCGGCCGGCCACCTGCTCGCGGCCGTGCAGGGCGCGACGCTGCTGGCGCACGCGCTCGGCGACCCGCGCCACGTCGAACGCGAGGCCGAGCACCTGCGGCGCTGGATCAGCGAGTCGTGACCGGGCCGAGCACCAGGCGCGTCGTCGTCACGGGCGCCACCGGGTTCCTCGGACGCCATGCGCTCGCGGCGCTGACCGCTCGGGCCGACGTCACCCCGATCGCGGCGTGCCGCTCGCCGGAGCGTCTGGACCTCGTCGGTGACATCGAGGTCCGCTGCGGCGACCTGCGCGATCCCGATCATCGCCGCGCGCTCGTCCGCGATGCCGACGTCGTCGTCCACGCCGGGACCTGGGGGGCGATGTGGGGCCACGCCGTGCAGGAGCGCACGCACTTCTACGAGCCCGCGCACGCGCTCCTCGAGGCGTCCATCGACGCGGGGGTCCGGCGCTTCGTCCTGCCGAGCACGGTCGCGATCGCCGGCTCCGCCGCCGACGATCCCGTGGACGACGAGGCTCCCACCGCGCGCACCGGCTTCTGGCCGCACCTCGATCGGCTCGTCGATCTCGACGACGAGATGCGGGCCGCGAGCGGCCGCGGGACCGAGATGGTCACGCTGCGCCTCGGGCACTTCGTCGGCGCGGGCCTCACCACCGGCCTCGTCGAGGTGCTCGCCTCGCGGCTGCGGACGCATCTCGTTCCCTGGCTGGCCGGAGGCCGCGGGCGGCTGCCCCTGATCGCCGACACCGACCTCGGCGAGGCCCTCGCGCTGGCCGCCGTGGCGGACGGCCTCGCGCCCTACGAGTCGCTGAACATCTGCGGCCCCGAGTTCCCGACCGCCCGCGAGGTCATCGACTTCATCGCCGAGCGCGGAGGGGTGCCACGCCCTCGCTACTCGGTGTCGTTCGCGGCCGGGCACGCGTTCGGGTGGCTCGCGGAGCGCGGGGAGGCGCTGGGTCTGTCCCGCACGCCGTTCCTCACCCGCTCGATCGTGCACCTCTCCCGCGACAGGCGGTGCGCGACCGACCGTGCGACCGCCACGCTCGGCTACGTGGCGCGGGCCCCGTGGCGCGACGCCGTCGGCGCGGCGCTGGCCGACCTCCGCGCACGTGGCTACCCGCCACCGGCTCTGGCGCAGCCTGCATGACGCGCTCCCGCATCCGCGTCGGCGCCGCCATCGACGGTCGCGAGCCGACGACGGGCTGAGCATCCAGGGGCGGGAGCGATCCGGCGGGGGCGCAACTGTCGCGGCCCTCGCCTGTTCCGGGGGGAGCATGACGCCGCTTCGCCGCATCCTCGCCCTCGGCGCCGCCGGGGGCCTCGTCCTCGCCGCCCCAGGCGCGGCATCCGCGCTCACCGCGACGACGAGCGCCACGTCGTCCGACGACGCCCCGCGCCTGCGCGCGACCCTCGAGGAGTGCGAGACCGGCCTCCGGGAGGAGGACCGCGTCGCGGAGTTCCGAGGCGCGATGCCCGCGCGCTCGGGCCATCGCCTCCTCATGCGCTTCGACCTCGAGCGGCGCGACGCCGACGGCGAGGACTTCGAGCGCATCAAGGCACCGACCTTCGGCCGCTGGGAGAAGTCCGATCCGGGCGTCGCAGGGTTCGTGTACCGCAAGCGCGTCGAGGGGCTCGACGCCCCCGGTCAGTACCGCGCGCTCGTCCGCTTCCGCTGGAAGAGCCGCTCCGGGCGCACGATCCGCACCGTCAAGCGACGGACGAGGACCTGCCGGGTCCGCGACGAGCGTCCCAACCTCGTGCTCGGCGACCGTCGCGTCGTCGCGACGCCCTACGGCCCGGTGCTCGAGGTCGACGTCCGCAACGACGGCCGCACGCGCACCCGCCGGGAGAGCGAGGTCGCGCTGCGCGTCGGCGCCGTCGAGGCCTCCTCCGCGCGCGTCCCGGAGCTCGCGGACGACGAGGAGACGACGGTCGTGCTCCCGGCCGCCGGCTGCCTCGCCGACACGGCGCTCCTCGTCGCCGACCCGGACGACGTCATCGACGAGGCCGACGAGGACGACAACGAGAGCGCGCGCCCCTGCGCCTGAGCGGCGATCCGCCGTCCAGGCGCCCGTCCACCCTGGAGGGGCGGGCCGGGGTCGCTGCGCTACTCTCGGTGATGAGATGAAGACCGAAATCCACCCCGACTACGTCGAGGCCCACGTCCGCTGCACGTGCGGCAACGAGTTCACGACGCGCTCGACGACCCCCGAGATCCACGTCGAGATCTGCTCCCAGTGCCACCCGTTCTACACGGGTCGCCAGAAGCTCGTCGACACCGGCGGTCGCGTGGAGCGCTTCAAGCGCCGCCAGGCGAAGCGCGCGCAGCGCCCCTCCTCGTAGGGGCGCCCTGCACCGAGAGACGCGAGCCACGGATGAGCGAGCGTCAGGACAGCGGAGGGGGCGCGCCCGGCGCCCTCTACGGGGGCCAGGCCCTCATCGAGGGCGTCATGATGCGCGGGCCCGACGCGTGGGCCGTCGCGTACCGTGAGCCCCTCCCCGAGCAGCTGACGCCCGAGGGCGTCGCGGCCCGCGAGCTTCCGCGTGGCGGGATCGCCATCGAGTCCTTCCCGCTCGAGAGCGCGCTGCACCGGCACCGCGTCCTCCGGCTGCCGCTCATCCGCGGCGTCGTCGCCCTCGGCGAGTCGCTGCGGATCGGCTTCCGCGCGCTCAACCTCAGCGCCAACGCCCAGCTCCCGCCCGGCGAGCGGCAGATCACCGGCGGCCTCTGGGTCGGGACGGTCGCGGTCGCGCTCGCGCTCGGCATCGGGCTCTTCTTCCTCCTGCCCGCCGGCCTGACGAAGCTCACCGGCATCGGCGGAGACTCCGCCTCCGGCGGCCTCGCGTTCGTCATCGTCGAGAAGCTCGTGCGCGTCGGCGTCTTCCTCGGCTACCTCGCGCTCGTGTCGCGCATGGGGCATCTCCAGCGCGTGTTCCAGTACCACGGGGCCGAGCACAAGACGATCGCCTGCCACGAGGCGGGGCTCCCGCTCACGCCCTCCAACGCCCGCGGCATGAGCCGTCTCCACCCGCGCTGCGGCACGAGCTTCCTCCTCCTCGTCATGCTCGTCGCGGTCGTCGTCTTCGCGCCGCTCGGCGAGCTCGCATGGCCGTGGCTCGTCGTGTCCCGCGTCGTCGGGATCCCGCTCGTCGCCGGCCTCGCTTACGAGGCCCTGCGTGGCTTCGCCCGCCACGGCGACAGCGCGTGGGGCCGCGCGCTCGTGTGGCCCGGGCTGCAGCTGCAGAGGCTCACGACGCGAGAGCCCGACGACGATCAGCTCGAGGTCGCGATCGCCGCGCTGCGCGCGGTCGTCGCCGAGGACGAGGCCGAGCGGGCGCACGGCGGACGCGTCGACTCGCCCCTCGCCGCCTGACCCGCGGACTGGCCGCACGACGCGCGCCGGTACCGTTCATCGAGGAATGATCGAGCAGCTCGTCGAGCAGATCGAGACGCGGTACGCCGACCTCGGCGCGCAGATCGTCGACCCCGAGGTCATCGGCGACCGCCGCCGCTACGCCGACGTCGGCCGCGAGTACCAGCAGGTCGAGGCCGCGGCGAAGCTCGCCGAGGAGTGGCGGCGCGCGCAGGACGACATCGCCGGCGCCCAGGAGCTGCTCGCCGAGGGGGAGGACCCCGAGGTCCGGGAGATGCTCACGACGGCGCGCAGCCGCGCCGAGGAGCTCGGGGAGGAGATCCGGCTCGCGATGGTGGAGCGGGACCCCAACGACGACAAGAACGTCATCGTCGAGGTCCAGGGCGGCGCCGGCGGCGAGGAGGCGGGTCTCTGGGCCGGCGACCTCTTCCGCCTCCTCTCCAAGTACGCGGAGCGCCTCGGCTACAGCACCGAGCCTCTCGAGATGGGCGACGGCAAGTACACGTTCGCGATCAAGGGGGACGGCGCCTACTCCGTGTTCAAGTACGAGGGCGGGACGCACCGCGTGCAGCGCGTCCCCGCGACGGAGTCCCAGGGGCGCATCCACACCTCGACGGCGACCGTCGCGGTCCTCCCCGAGGCGGAGGACGTCGACGTCCACATCGACCCGAACGACCTCCAGATCGACGTCTACCGGTCGTCGGGTCCCGGCGGCCAGTCGGTGAACACGACGGACTCCGCCGTCCGGATCACGCACCGGCCGAGCGGCATCGTCGTCTCGATGCAGGACGAGAAGAGCCAGCTCCAGAACCGCGAGAAGGCGATGAGGGTCCTGCGTGCGCGGCTGTACGAGGCCGCGCTCGCCGAGCAGCAGGCGGCCGTCTCCGCCGACCGACGCGCCCAGGTCGGGACCGGTGATCGGGCGGAGAAGATCCGGACGTACAACTACGGCGAGCGCCGTGTCACCGACCATCGCGTCAAGCTCACCGTCCACAACCTCGACGACGTCCTCCAGGGCGAGCTCGACGAGTTCACCGCCGCGCTCTCCTCCGACGAGAAGCGCCGCCGGCTCGAGGCCCAGGCGGCCGGGGCGGCCTGAGCGCGCGGTGGCGTTCGCGGGCGTCCCGATCGCCGACGCGCTCGACTCCGCGCTCGTCGCGCTGCGCGCCTCCGGCTCGCCGACGCCGCGCCTCGACGCGGAGGTGCTCCTCGCGCACGTGCTCGGCGTCGACCGGGCGCGCCTCGTCATCGACGCCGACCGGTCCGTCGAGGGGCCGGCGATCCGCCGCTTCCAGGAGCTCGTCCGGCGACGCAGCGTCGAGGGCGCGCCGGTCGCGCACCTCGTCGGGGAGCAGGGCTTCCGGCGCCTCGTCCTGCGCAGCGACCCGCGCGCGCTCATCCCGCGCCCGGAGACCGAGCACCTCGTGGAGTCCGTGCTCGAGCTCCTGCCCACGGGGGCGCGCGTCCTCGACGTCGGCACGGGGACGGGCGCCGTCGCGCTCGCGCTCAAGGACGAGCGCCCGGACCTCGAGGTCCACGCCAGCGACGTCGACCCCGACGCGCTCGCGCTCGCGCGCGAGAACGTCGCGGCGACCGGCCTCGACGTCGCGCTCCACCACGCCGACCTCCTCGACGGCGCGCCGGCCGGGCTCGACGCCGTCGTCTCGAACCCCCCGTACGTCTCCGAGGAGGAGCGCGGCGACCTTCCACGTTCGGTCGTCGGTCACGAGCCGCACGGCGCGCTCTTCGGCGGCCCCGACGGGCTCGAGGTCGTGCGGGCCCTCGTCGCCCAGGCGGGCGCGCTGGAGGTCCCGCTCGTCGCCCTCGAGCACGGCAAGGGACAGCGCGAGGCGGTGTCCGGTCTGCTCCGCGACGCGGGATACGATCGCATCGACGTCCACGACGACCTCGCCGGGATCGACCGTGTCGTCGTCGGTCGCCGCAGCGGGGGAGGGGGTGCCCGATGACGACGCTCACAGAGCACGACGCCGAGGTCTTCGAGCGCTGCATGGCGGTGGGAGGCGTCGCCGTCTTCCCGGCGGACACCGTCTACGGGCTCGCGTGCGACCCGGAGGAGAAGGAGGCGCTGCGGCGGCTCTACGCCCTCAAGGGCCGCGTGCCGGACAAGCCCTCGGCGGTCATGCTCTTCGACGTCGGGCTCGCGCTCGCCGCGCTCCCCGAGCTGGGCGCCGGGACGCGCGCGGCGATCGAGCGTCTCCTCCCGGGCCCGGTGACCGTCCTCGTCCCGAACCCCGCCCACCGCTTCCCGCTCGCGTGCGGGCCGACGCCCGACGTCCTCGGCCTGCGCGTCCCGCGGCTGCCGGACTCCGCCTCCGCGCTCCACGCGGTCCGGTGGCCGGTCCTCCAGTCGAGCGCGAACCTCTCGGGCGGACCGGACGCGCGCCGGCTCGAGGAGGTGCCCGAGGCGCTCCGCGAGCACGCCGACCTCGTCTTGGACGCCGGCGAGCTGCCGGGCACGCCGTCCACCGTCATCGACCTCGTCTCCTACGAGGACGACGGCGCCTGGAAGGTCCTCAGGGAGGGCGCGCTGCCGGCCTCCGAGGTCGCGACGATCCTCGACTGACCACCGCCCGCCCGCGCAGCTACCATCGGCGCATGCGCATCGCGGTCGCCTCCGATCACGCCGGGTACCACCTCAAGGCGCACGTCGCCGAGACGCTCGCGGCGGCGGGCCACGAGGTCCTCGACGTCGGGACGCGCTCGACCGACTCGGTCGACTACCCCGGCTTCGCCCACGACGCGGCGCAGAAGGTCGCCGACGGCGAGGCGGACCGGGCGGTGCTCGCGTGCGGGTCCGGCGTCGGCGTCTCGATCGTCGCGAACAAGGTCGCCGGCGTCCGCGCCGTCAACGCCCACGACGAGCACGAAGCGGAGATGGCGCGGCGTCACAACGACGCGAACGTCGTCACGCTCTCCGGCGCCCGGCTCGCTCCGGACAGGGCCGACGCGATCGTCGCGACCTTCCTGGACACCGAGTTCGAAGGCGGCCGACACGCGCGCCGCGTCTCCCAGATCAGCTCGATCGACGGGTCCTGACGGGCGCCGCCGGCGGGTGCCGCGGGCCCCGGAGGGCCCCGGTCGACGTGCTACCGTCGGGCCCCGATGACCGACCTGCCGCCGGACTTCTTCACCCGCCCCCTCGCCGACGTCGACCCGGAGATCGCCGAGCAGATCGGCCGGGAGCTCGAGCGACAGCAGCGCACGCTCGAGATGATCGCGAGCGAGAACTTCGTGCCGCACGCCGTGCTCGAGGCGCAGGGGAGCGTCCTCACGAACAAGTACGCCGAGGGCTACCCGGGCCGGCGCTACTACGGCGGCTGCGAGTACGTCGACGTCATCGAGCAGCTCGCGATCGACCGCGCGAAGGCGCTCTTCGGCGCCGAGCACGCGAACGTCCAGCCGCACGCCGGCGCCCAGGCGAACGCCGCCGTCTACCACGCGCTCCTGCGGCCGGGCGACACCCTCATGGGCCTGTCGCTCGCCCACGGCGGTCACCTCACCCACGGGATGAAGCTCAACCTCTCGGGGAGGCTGTACGACATCGCGCCGTACGAGGTCTCGCCCGAGACGGGGCTCGTCGACATGGACGAGGTCGAGCGGATCGCCCACGAGCGCAAGCCGAAGATGATCGTCGCGGGCTGGTCCGCGTACCCGCGCCACCTCGACTTCGCCCGCTTCCGCGAGATCGCCGACGCCGTCGGCGCCCTCTTCATGGTCGACATGGCGCACTTCGCGGGGCTCGTCGCCGCGGGGCTGCACCCGAGCCCGGTCCCGCACGCCGACGTCGTCACCTCGACGGTCCACAAGACGCTCGGCGGCCCGCGCTCCGGCGTCATCCTCTGCCGCGAGGAGCACGCGAAGGCCATCAACAGCGCGGTGTTCCCGGGCCAGCAGGGCGGTCCGCTCGAGCACGTCATCGCCGCCAAGGCGGTCGCGTTCCGCATCGCGATGACCGACGCGTTCAAGGAGCGTCAGCAGCGCACGATCGACGGTGCCCGCGCCGTCGCCTCCGCGCTCCTCGAGGGTCCCGCCTCCGAGCACGGCGTGAGCGTCCTCACCGGCGGCACGGACGTCCACCTCGTCCTCGCCGACCTCCGCGAGTCCGAGCTCGACGGCCAGCAGGCCGAGGACCGCCTCCACGAGATCGGCATCACGGTCAACCGCAACGCGGTGCCCTTCGACCCGCGGCCGCCGATGGTGACGAGCGGGCTGCGCATCGGCACGCCCGCGCTCGCGACCCGCGGCCTCTCCGTCGACGAGTTCCGGACCGTCGGCGAGATCATCGCGCGTGCGCTCACGCCCGAGGGCGCGGCCGAGAAGGACGAGCTGAGCGCCGCCGTCAGCGCCATCGCCGACCGGCACCCGATCTACGAGTCGCTCTCGCGCGGCGCGGGCGCGGCCGTCTGAGCGCACCGGGACGCGTCTCCGCCCGGGTGGGGGCGTAGGCTCAGCGTCGGCCCATGTCCGAGAGCGACGCCGTCCTCGCCTTCCTGGCGGCCTTCGCCGTCGCTGCGGTCCTCACCCCGTTGACGGCCCGCCTCGCCCGGTCGGTCGGCGCGGTCGACAAGCCGAAGGACCGCGGGCTGGGCACGGGCGCGACGCCGCTCCTCGGCGGCATCGCGATGCTCGCCGCCGCGCTCGTCGCGTCGGCGCTCTTCCTCGACCTCGGAGGGGTCGTCGGCGACCGCTTCGAGGCGATCCTCTGGGGCGCCGTCGCCATCGCGCTCGTCGGCGCGCTCGACGACCGCTTCGATCTGCCGCCCCTCGTGAAGCTCGCCGGCCAGATCGGCTCGGCTTCCATCCCCGTCGCGGCCGGGGTCGAGGTAACGAACATCACCGTCCCGTTCCTCGGGGCGATCGACTTCGGCGATCTCGGTGCGCCGATCACGGTCGCCGGGATCGTGCTCGTCATGAACGTCGTCAACCTCTCGGACGGGATCGACGGGCTCGCCGCGGGCGTCTGCGCGATCAGCGCGGCCGCGTTCGCAGTCATCGCGTTCGACCTCGACCGCGGGCACGCCGGGGTTCTCGCGGCGATCACGGCGGGGGCGGCCCTCGGCTTCCTCATCCACAACTTCCACCCGGCGTCGGTCTACATGGGGGACTGCGGCTCGAACCTCCTCGGCTTCCTCCTCGGCTGCGTCGCCGTGGAGGGCGCCGTGAAGACGCAGGCGGTCCTCGCGCTGCTCTTCCCGCTCGTCGTGCTCGCGGTCCCGTTCCTCGACACGACGTTCGTCGTGCTCAAGCGCCTCAAGTACCGGCGTCCCATCATGGGCGCCGACGCCAACCACTTCCACCACCGGCTGAGCCGGATCGGCTTCAGCCACCGCCGGACGGTCGCCTACCTCTACGTGTGGACGGTCATGCTCGCGGCGTTCGCCGTCGCGCTGCGGTTCGTCCCCTACTCGGACAACGGCGGCACGCTCGACCCGGCGTGGAGCATCGTCATGGGCCTGCTCGGCCTCGTCGTGCTCGCCGCGAGCGTCTATCTCGTCTACGTCCTCGAGATCCTGAAGGTCCGCCGTCTCGACGCGCGTCGGCTGCGACGCGAGAGGCCGCGCGTCACCGAACGCGAGATCGACGCCGACGTCGACCGCGTCATCGAGACCGGCGAGTTCGATCAGGTGCGGCCGTAGATCGTCCGCATGAAGACGGCGACGAGGCCGTCGAGCAGCTCCTCGGGGTCGAGGGGCGCGTCCTGCACGAGCTGCTCGTAGAAGGTCCGCTCGACCATCCACACGAGCGCGAACGCCGTCGCTCGCGCCGGCGCCGAGCCGGAGTCGCCCGGCGGCTGCTCCTGCTCGATGCGCGCGACGGTCGCGTCGACGAACCGGCCGATGAGCGAGCGCCAGAAGCCCGCCACCTCCGGCTCGTAGGTCGAGACCTCCACGATCGCGCGGAGGAGGGGCCCGTGCTCGGTGTAGATGGCGCCGATGCGCGCGAGAGCCGTGCGCAGGGCCTCGCCCGGATCGTCCTCGCTCGAGAACCAGATGTCCGCCTGCGCGTAGAGGTCGGCGGAGATCTCCGCGGTGAGCCGCTTGAGCAGCTCCTTCTTGTCGCGGAAGTAGAAGTAGAAGGCGGTGCGCGAGATGCCTGCGCGCGTCGCGATCCGCTCGATGCCGATGTCCGCGAACGGCGCGCCCTCGGCGAGGAGCTCCTCGGTCGCGCGCAGGACGGAGGCCTCGACGGCCGCGCGCTTCGCGGTCGTCCGGGCTGCGTCGCGGTCGCCGCTCGACATGGCGCGCGATCGTAGCAGCGGCGCTCGACGCCTTTGACGCCCTGTCGAGCGGCGGGCCCGGGAGCTGGAGCGACCGGGGACCGCGGGCTGCGATCATGCGCGTTCCTCAGGTTCCTTCCCGCGGTCGCGTCATCTCTCGCGGGCGCGCCCGTTGTCCAGGCATGCGCACTCGACTCCTCACCCTTCTCGTCCTCGCCGCGAGCACGCTCGCCGCCGGACTCGCCACCGCCCCCGCCTCCGTCGCGGCGGCCCCGCTCGTCGGCATCGCCGACCAGAAGCCCGACATGTTCGAGGACGAGCGGTTCAAGGCCCTCAAGCTGCGGACGGCGCGCTACTACGTCCCCTTCGACATCGACCGCCACGAGCCGCAGCTGGCGCGGCTCGACCGGTGGATGGAGCTCGCCCGCGAGCAGCGCGTCCAGCCGCTCATCACGATGGAGCGCGCGCTCTCGTCGACGACGCGCAAGCGCGGCGCCCCGAGCGTGAAGGTCTACCGCCGCGCCGTGCGCTTCCTGCGCAAGCGCTACCCGTTCGTGCGGGCCTACTCGGTGTGGAACGAGAGCAACCACTCGGGGCAGCCCCTGCGGCGCAACCCGCGGCGCGCCGTCTCGTACTACCGCGTGCTCCTGAAGGAATGCAAGGGCTGCCGCATCCTCGCCTCGGACCTCGTCGACGACAAGAACATGGTGTCGTGGGCGCGGCAGTTCGAGCGGCACCTCGGGCGCCGGGCGAAGCCGCCGATCTGGGGCCTGCACAGCTACTCCGACTCGAACAACTTCCGCATGACCCAGATCACGAGGCTCCTGCGGGCGGTCCGGGGGAAGGTCTGGCTCACCGAGGTCGGCGGGGTCGTCGCGCGGCGCAGCAGGTTCTCGCGGGCGAAGTTCCGCGGGAAGGGGGAGGCGCACGCGGCGCGGGCGACGCGCTACCTCCTCGACCGGATCGCGCGCTACAGCCCGCGGATCGAGCGCATCTACCTCTACCACTGGAACTCGAGCACCGACCGCGACTCGTGGGACTCGGCGTTCATCGCCCACGACGGGCGTGCGCGCTCCTCGCTCACGGTGCTGCGCAACCGGCTCAGCACGTCGCGGCGCGTCGTCTCCAAGGGACCGGCCCCGAAGCGCTTCCGGCGGTGAAGGCGCGGCCCCGCTCGCGCCGCTCCTGCCGCTAGCCTCCGGCGCGATGCACGTCGCGAACATCGAAGCGCTCGAGTCGTTCACGACCCTCGACGGGTCGAGCATCCGCGAGCTCTGCGGTCCCGCGTGGACACCGGCGGAGAAGCAGAGCCTCGCGGAGGCGACCGTCCCCGTCGGAGGGGCGACGACGGCGCACTACCACGTCGTCACCGAGGAGCTCTACTACGTGACGTCCGGCCGCGGGCGCCTGCGGGTGGGGGAGGAGGAGCGCGACGTGCGTCCCGGCGACTGCGCGGTCATCCCGCCCGGGGCCGAGCACAAGCTCTGGAACACGGGTGACGAGCCGCTCGTGCTGCTCTGCTGCTGCGCTCCCGCCTACACGCACGAGGACACCGTCCTCACCGAGGATCCGTCCGCGTGACCGCAACGACGGGGGCGCGGCCGAGTTGACGAGGAGGATGTCCCGCCGTCTCACAGCCGTCCTCGCCGGTCTCCTCGTCGTCGTCGCCGTCGCGATCGCGTCGGTGGCCGCCCCCGTCGCCGACGCGAAGCGCAAGCCGCTCCCGACGCGCGTGTCCGTCGGCATCGGCGACCAGAAGATCGACATGTTCACCGATGAGCGCTTCGAGGATCTCGGGATCCGCCGTGCGCGCCTCGTCGTGCCGTGGGACGTCTTCCACATCGACTGGCAGCTCGGGGACGTCGACCGCTGGCTGCGCGCGGCGAAGAAGGCCGACGTCCGCGTCTTCGTCTCCTTCACCCACTCGCGCGAGAAGGGGCGCCGCCGTGAGCTGCCCTCCCCGGAGCGCTACCAGCGGGAGTTCAAGAAGTTCCGCGAGCGCTATCCGTGGGTGAAGGAGTTCGCGATCTGGAACGAGGCGAACCACTGCGGCGAGCCGACCTGCCGGCGCGAGGCGCTCATCGCCGCCTACTACCGGAAGTTCCGCCAGGCCTGCAAGCACTGCGACCTCACGCCCGCCGCGCTCCTCGACATGCCGAACATGATCGAGTACGTGCGCGAGGTGACCGACGAGCTCGGCTTCGAGCCGAAGCAGTGGGCGCTCCACAACTACCTCGACGTCAACCGCAAGTCGACGAGCCGCCTGCGCAAGCTCCTGCGCGAGGTCGAGGGCGACATCTGGCTCACCGAGACCGGCGGGATCGTCGAGCGCCGCAACCGGCGCAAGGAGACGGTCGACTTCGACGAGGGCGTCAAGCACGCCGGCGAGGTGACGCGGTTCCTCCTCGACAAGGTCGTCCACGTCAGCTCGCGCATCCGGCGCGTCTACCTCTACCACTGGAACTCGGCGACCGACCGCGACTCCTGGGACTCGGCCCTCATCGACCACGAGGGCGAGGAGCGCACCGCGTTCCGCGTCGTGCGCAACCGCCTCGACGAGCGCCGCGAGCGCGTCGAGCGCCGGCGCCGGGAGCGCGAGCGGGAGCGGGAGCGCGAGGGCCGCGAGCGGGACTGACCGGGCCGGCCGCCGCCGCGCTTCCTTCCCGCCAGGCGGGAAGGATCCGCTGCCGCGAGGCGGATGCCGTGTCCGCCCGCGTCCCCCCATCCGGCGGTGTGGCGCGTCGCCGCGCTCCCGGCGTTCATAGCCTCCGTGCCGTGCGCCTCGCGGTCGTCTCCGACACCCATCTCCCGCGGGGGGAGCGTGAGCTGCCCGCCGCGTGCGTCGAGGAGATCGCGGCGGCCGACCTCGTCCTCCACGCGGGGGACGTCACGTCCGCGGGCGTCCTCGACGAGATCGCGGCGATCGGACCGCCGGTGCGCGCGGTCGCGGGCAACCGCGACGACGACGCCCTCGGCGCCCGGCTGCCCGAGACGGACGTCGTCGAGATCGGGGCGGTCCGCATCGCGATGATCCACGACGCGGGCCCGGCGCGCGGTCGGCTCGCCCGGATGCGGCGCCGGTTCCCGCAGGCCGACGCCGTCGTGTTCGGCCACTCGCACATCCCCCTCCACGAGACGGGCGACGACGGCTTCCAGATCTTCAACCCGGGCAGCCCGACGGACAAGCGCCGCGAGCCGGAGCTCACGATGGGGCGGGCGGTCGTGGAGGACGGCGCCGTGCTCTTCGCCCTGCTCGCGCTCCGCGGTGGCGGCTCCGCGCGGCGCCGTGGGACCGGGGACGGGGCGGGCCCCGCGCGTCGACCCGCGGGCGCGCGGTCGCTCTAGGCTGCGCCCGGCACGGACCCCGACACCTTGGAGCGAGCCGTGGGCCACGCCCTCCTCTCCCTCGCGATCTGCAGCGAGATCGTCGCCACCCTCAGCCTGAAGAAGGTCGGGTCGAGCCCCGTCTTCGGGGTCGTCGTCGCCGTCGGGTACCTCGCGGCGTTCACGCTCCTCGCGCTCGCACTGCAGCGCGGCCTCCCGCTCGGCGTCGCGTACGCGATCTGGGCGGCTGCGGGGGTGGCCGCGGTCGCGATCCTCAGCGTGCCCCTCTACGACGAGAAGCTGTCCGCGCTCCAGGTGGCCGGCATCGCCACCGTCATCGTCGGCGTCGCGGCGATCGAGCTGGGCGGCGAGCACTGAGCGGCGCCACCTCGCCCGCTGATGCCGACGGGCGCCGGTGGGGGCCCTCGCGCCGAGTGTCACAAAGTTGTTACAAGCTCGCGATCTTCGATAGGGTGGCGGCGCCGCCAAGGAGGCTGCCGTCCACGCCTCCGGAAGGGTCGCCCGCGTCGATCGCGCGGACGCCATCTCCTTGACCGCGCCGGCCGCACGCCGGTCCGCATGCCCCTCATCGCGACCCCCTGTCCCCGCCTGCACGACCGCTCGACGGAGTCCCGCCCGTGAACGCGCTGCGACTCGTCGACATCGTCCTCGTCATCGTCACCGCGCCGATCGCGGTGCTCCTCGGAGCGCCCGTCCTCGGCGTCCTCGTCGGTGCCGCGATCTGGGTCGCGCAGCGGTTCGGGGAGCTCGCGCTCGCCCGTGTCGCGGCCACCCGGAAGGACGTCCGCGCCGCAATCGGATACAACCTCGCGGGGGTCGTCGGACGCGCGTGGCTCGTGGGCCTTACCATCGTCGCGGTCGGCACCCTCGGAGAGCGGGAGGACGGCCTCGCCGCCGCCATCCTCGTGCTCGTCGCCTTCACCGTCTACTTCTTCAACTCGCTGCTCGTTCGTTCCCTGGAGAGGACCACCGCTAACTCATGAGCACTCGCGCCAAAGTCTTCACCGGCATCGGGGTGTGGATCGGGTCCATCGTCCTGTTCGCCGTCATCTTCGGCTGGAGCCGCTTCGACAACGACGACTTCAAGCCGCAGGAGGAGTTCCGCCTCGAGACGTGGTTCTCGGTGGGGCCGCTCGACGTCAACAAGGGCATCCTCTACGTCTTCCTCGCGGCGCTCTTCATGTGCGTGACGCTCATCTACGTCGCCCGGCGCATGCAGGACAAGCCGAACCGCGTCCAGACCCTCGTCGAGATGGCGTTCACGTTCATGCGCGACGACATCACGCGGGCGAACATGGACCACAAGATGGCGCTGCGCTGGTTCCCGCTCGTCGCCTCGCTCTTCCTCTTCATCTGGTTCTCGAACATCCTCGGGTACATCCCGCTGCCGACGAACACGGCCCACAAGGTCGACGTCTTCGGCGCGGAGATCCCGGCGTTCGCCCTCTACGCCGCCACCGCGAACCTCTCGATCCCCCTCGTCCTCGCGCTCGTGGTGTGGGTCACCTACAACGCGCTCGGCATCAAGGAGAAGGGCCTCGTCGGCTACATCAAGAGCTTCATCCCGGCCGGCGTCCCCGGCGGGATGCGGCCGTTCATCCTCGTGCTCGAGCTCGCATCGAACTTCATGCGGCTCATCTCGCTGTCGGTGAGGCTCTTCGCGAACCTGCTCGCGGGCCACCTCATCATCCTCTTCATGTCGGGGGCGCTCGTCGTCATCCTCGGCATCGAGGCGCTCGGGGTCGTCACGTTCCCGATGGGCGTCGCCCTCTTCATGTTCGAGGTCGGCCTCATCGCCACCCTGCAGGCCTTCATCTTCGCCACGCTCACCGCGATCTACCTCGGCGGCGCCGTCGCTGAGCATCACTAAGTCGCCAACACAGGAGAAACAGACATGGACCTCGCCACCCTCACCGTGATCGCCCAGGCCGCCGGGGAGTCGACGGCGGCCGACGCCGGTCGCGCCATCGCCCTCGGCGTGGGCGGCGGCCTCGGCGCCGTCGGCGCCGGCGTCGGCATCGGCATCGTCTTCGGGAAGGTCATCGAGTCGGTGACCCGTCAGCCCGAGATGCGCGACGAGATCACGTCGATCCAGTGGCTCGGCTTCGCGCTCTGCGAGGCGTGCTTCTTCTACGGCCTCGTCGCGGGCCTCATCGCGTTCTTCCTCTAGGCCGCGATGCTCAGCACCCTCACCACACCGATCCTCGCCGTCGCCGAAGGCGCCGAGGACGAGGGCGGGAGCTTCCTCGTCGAGCCCGACATCGGGCTGATGCTGTGGACGCTCGCCGTCTTCGCGGTCTCGATGTTCATCCTCTACAAGCTCGCGTTCCCGCACATCCAGGCGGCGCTCGACAAGCGGCAGAAGCTCATCGAGGACTCCATCGACACGGCCGAGCGGACGAAGGCCGAGGCCGACCAGATCCTCCAGGACTACCGGCAGCGCCTCGCCGAGGCCCGCCAGCAGGCCGACGACATCGTCGCCCGCGCCGGCAAGGCCGGTGACGAGGTCAAGCGCGAGGCCGCCGAGGAAGGGCGCCAGAAGCGCGAGGAGCTCGTCGCCCAGGCGCGTCGCGACATCGAGGTCGAGACCCGCCGCGCGATCCAGGAGATCCGCAAGGAGGTCGCGGATCTCACGGTCCAGGCGACGGAGAAGGTCACCCGGAAGTCCCTCACCGAGGAGGACCAGCGCCGCCTCGTGGAGGAGGCTCTCGGCGAGCTCGACTTCTCGGCCCTCAGCGGAGAGCGGACGGTCTAGCCGATGGAGGAGATCGCCCGCGTCTACGCCCGGTCCCTCTTCGAGGTCGCCGAGGCCCAGGGCCGGCTCGACGTCGTCCGCGAGCAGCTCGGCGCCTTCGCCGACGCCGTCGACGCGAACCGCGAGCTCCAGGTGTTCCTCTTCTCCCCGTACTTCGCGACGGAGGAGAAGAAGGACGGGCTGCGGCGCGCGGTGATCGACGCCGACCCGGTCGTGATGAACACGCTCGAGCTCCTGCTCGAGAAGCACCGCATGCCCGCGGTCTTCCGGATCCGGCGTGAGTTCGACCGGCTGTGGGAGGACGCGAACAAGCTCCTCCCGGTCGAGATCACCTCCGCGATCCCCCTCGACGAGGGCCTCGTGCAGCGGCTGAGCAGCCGCATCGGCGAGCAGACCGGCCGCAAGGTCGAGCTGAAGACCACCGTGGATCCCGACGTCATCGGCGGCATCGTCATGCGCGTCGGCAACAACATCCTCGACGCGTCGATCCGCACGCGTCTCGAATCCCTTCGCAAGCAGGTCGCCGCCGTCTAGGGCGCCGACCGACAGGAGACACACCTCCCATGCAGATCAAGCCCGACGAGATCACCAGCATCCTCAAGAACCGGATCGAGGGCCTCGACGCGAGCTCCGCGGAGCTCACCGAGGTCGGCACGGTCCTCTCCGTCGCTGACGGCATCGCGCGCATCCACGGCCTCGAGAACTGCATGGCGTTCGAGCGGCTCGAGCTGCCGCACGGCGTCACCGGCCTCGCGCTCAACCTGGAGGCCGACAACGTCGGCGCCGTGCTCTTCGGCCCCTGGGAGCACATCGTCGAGGGCGACACCGCGAAGCGGACCGGCAAGCTCCTCGAGATCCCGGTCGGCAAGCAGATGCTCGGCCGCATCGTCGACCCGCTCGGCAACCCGCTCGACGGCAAGGGCGACATCACGCCCGAGGAGTACCGCCCCGTCGAGTTCAAGGCGCCCGGCGTCGTCTCGCGTCAGCCGGTGAAGGAGCCGCTGCAGACGGGCATCAAGGCGATCGACGCGATGATCCCGATCGGCCGCGGCCAGCGCGAGCTCATCATCGGCGACCGCCAGACGGGCAAGACGGCGATCGCGGTCGACACGATCATCAACAACAAGGACTCGGGCGTCGTCTCGATCTACGTCGCGGTCGGCAAGCGCATGGCGACCGTCGTCCAGCTCGCGAAGACGCTGGAGGAGGCGGGCGCCCTCGACAACGCGATCATCGTCGCCGCCTCGGCCGACGAGGCCGCGCCGATCAAGTTCCTCGCGCCGTACGCGGGCTGCGCGATGGGCGAGTTCTTCCTCTACAACGGCGGGCACGCGCTCACCGTGTACGACGACCTCACCCAGCACGCGTACGCGTACCGCCAGATGTCGCTGCTCCTCCGCCGCCCGCCGGGCCGCGAGGCGTACCCGGGCGACGTCTTCTACCTCCACAGCCGCCTGCTCGAGCGCGCGGTGAAGCTCAACGACGAGCTCGGCGGCGGGTCGATGACCTCCCTGCCGATCATCGAGACGCAGGCGGGCGACGTGTCGGCCTACATCCCGACGAACGTCATCTCGATCACCGACGGGCAGATCTTCCTCGAGCCGAAGCTCTTCTACTCGGGCGTGCGCCCGGCCATCAACGTCGGCATCTCGGTGTCGCGCGTGGGCGGCAGCGCGCAGGTCGCCCCGATGCGCAAGGTCGCCGGCCGGATCAAGGGCGAGCTCTCCCAGTACCGCGAGCTCGAGGCCTTCGCGCAGTTCGGCTCGGACCTCGACGCCGATACGCAGCGGACGCTGGCCCGCGGCGAGCGTCTCGTCAAGACGCTCAACCAGGGTGAGCGGGCGCCGCTCAGCGTCGGTGAGCAGACCGTCCAGCTGTTCGCCGCGACGAACGGCTACCTCGACCGCGTCGCGACGGACCGCGTGCCCGAGTTCCACGAGGGCCTCATCCGCCGTGCGAAGGCCGAGAGCGCCGACCTCCTCGCGACGATCGAGGGCGGCGACTGGTCCGACGAGACGCAGAAGGCCGTCGACGAGCTGTGCGCCGGCTGGTCGAAGGACTTCGGCTACGACCTCGACGAAGAGGGCATGCCGGAGGAGGACACGAGCACGGTGAGCCAGGGCACGGGCGTCGAGTCCTCGGCGTCCTCGGCCCCCGCCGCGACCGCCGAGGAGCCGGCGGCCGTCTGAGACGGCCCGCCCCGGAACGAGACGAAGACGGAGCGAGATGCCTCAGGACCTCAAGTCGCTGAAGAGCCGCGTCGGCTCGGTGCGGAACATCCAGAAGATCACCCGCGCCATGGAGATGGTGGCGGCGGCGCGGCTGCGCCGGGCGGAGCAGCGCATCGAGGCGCTCCGCCCGTACGCGGGCGCGGTGCGGCGCATGGCGCGGCAGGCCTCCGAGGCGGCGGGGAACGTCCCGAACTTCCCCATCCTCACGGAGCATGACGAGGTGAAGACCGTCGGCATCCTCCTCGTGACGGGTGACCGCGGCCTCGCCGGCGCGTTCAACTCCCAGATCATCCGCGCGGGCCTTCGCTGCGCGGAAGAGCACCGCGCCGACGGGAAGGACGTCGTGTTCTACGCCGCCGGGCGCCGCGGGGTGAGCTCGCTCACGTTCCGCAAGCTCCCGCTCGAGGGGACCTACGTCGGGTTCTCGGACCGTCCGGCGTACGCGAACGCGCGCGAGATCGCCGACGAGCTCATGGCGTCGTACACGGACCTCAAGCTCGACCAGGTCGAGGTCTTCTACAACGGGTACGTCTCGGCGCTCACGCAGGTCGTCCGCCGCGAGGTGCTGCTGCCGCTCCAGCAGGCGACGATCCTCGAGGAGGCCGAGGTCGACGAGGACGTCGACGAGGACTCCGGTCATCACGCGCTCGTCGAGTACGAGCCCGATGCCGAGCAGATCCTCGGCCGCCTCATCCCGGACTACGTGGAGATCTCGGTCTTCCGGGCGCTCCTCGAGTCCACGGCCTCCGAGCACGGCGCCCGCATGACCGCGATGCGCAACGCGTCCGAGAACGCCGGCGAGCTCATCTCCAACCTCACCCTGGACCTCAACCGCGCCCGGCAGGCCGCGATCACCCAGGAGATCCTCGAGGTCGTCGCCGGGGCCGAGGCCCTCTAGACGGCGATCTCCGCCACGACCCCTCCGAAACCGGAAGACACCATGGAAGCCAGCACTCTCACGAAGAACGTCGGCAAGATCGAGGCGATCAAGGGCGTCGTCATCGAGGCCTCCTTCGCCGACACGCTCCCCGAGATCAACCACGCACTCGAGGCGCAGCTCAACGACACGACGCTCACGTTCGAGGTCCAGCAGCACCTCGGCGACGACCGCGTCCGCGCGGTCGCGATGGACGCGACCGACGGTCTCGCCCGCGGGATCGACATCGTCGACACGGGCGCCCCGATCACGGTCCCCGTCGGCGAGATGACGCTCGGGCGGATCTTCAACCTCCTCGGCGAGACGATCGACGACGGCCCCGAGCTCGAGGTGAAGGAGCGGTGGCCGATCCACCGGTCCGCCCCGACGGTCGAGAGCCTCACGCCGACCTCGGAGATGTTCGAGACCGGCATCAAGGTCATCGACCTCCTCGCGCCGTACGCGAAGGGCGGCAAGATCGGCCTGTTCGGCGGCGCGGGCGTCGGCAAGACCGTCCTCATCCAGGAGCTCATCCACAACCTCGCCAAGGAGCACGGCGGCCTGTCGGCGTTCTGCGGCGTCGGCGAGCGCTCGCGCGAGGGCAACGACCTCTGGCTCGAGATGAAGGAGTCGGGCGTCATCGACAAGACGATGCTCGTCTTCGGCCAGATGAACGAGCCGCCCGGCGCCCGCATGCGCGTCGCGCTCTCGGGCCTCACGATGGCGGAGTACTTCCGTGAGCAGGGCGGCCAGGACGTGCTCCTGTTCATCGACAACATCTTCCGCTTCGTCCAGGCGGGCTCCGAGGTCTCGGCGCTCCTGGGCCGGATGCCCTCGCAGGTCGGCTACCAGCCGACGCTCGAGTCCGAGATGGGTCAGCTCCAGGAGCGGATCACCTCGACGAGCCAGGGCTCGGTCACCTCGGTGCAGGCGATCTACGTCCCGGCGGACGACCTCACCGACCCCGCCCCGGCGTCGGTGTTCAACCACCTCAACGCGACGACGGTCCTCTCGCGCTCGATCGCGGAGAAGGGCATCTACCCGGCCGTCGACCCGCTCGACTCGACCTCGACGATCCTCAAGCCGGACGTCCTCGGCGACGAGCACTTCCAGGTCGCGAACCAGACGAAGGAGCTCCTGCAGCGCTACAAGGAGCTGCAGGACATCATCGCGATCCTCGGCATCGACGAGCTCTCCGAGGAGGACAAGCTCGTCGTCGGCCGCGCGCGTCGCGTCGAGCGCTTCCTCTCGCAGCCGTTCCACGTCGCCGAGCAGTTCACGGGGTCGCCGGGCGCGTACGTGCCGGTCGCGGAGTCGATCCGCGGCTTCAAGGAGATCCTCGAGGGTCAGCACGACGACCTCCCGGAGCGTGCGTTCTACCTGCAGGGCACGATCGACGACGTCGTCGCGGCGGCGAAGAAGGGCTGAGCGCCGTGGCCCACGCGACCTTCCCCGTCGAGGTCCTCACGCCGGAGGGCGAGGTGTTCTCGGGCGACGTCGAGATGGTCTCGACGCGCACCGAGACGGGCTCGATCGGCATCCGGGCCCAGCACCAGCCGCTCCTCGGCATGCTCGCCCCGGCCGAGCTCCGGCTCCACAAGAGCGAGTCGGAGATCGTCCGGTACGCGCAGGGCGAGGGCTACGTCCAGGTCGCCGACGGTCGCGTCCTCATCCTCACCGAGGAGGCGCTGAAGCCCGAGGATCTCGACGTCGCCGACCTCCGCGAGAAGCTGCAGAAGGCCCAGGCGGCCTTCGACGCGGCGGATCCGCAGACCGAGGCCCAGGCCGTCGCGATCCGCGACAAGCGCCGCTGGGAGATGTTCCTCAACGTCGCCGAGGGCAACGCGCAGTAGCGCGCCGTCCGACCGCCGTTTCGCCGTACCGCCGCCCCCGGGTCCGACCCGGGGGCGGTTCTGTTTGCAGATGGGGCCTTCGATGGCTGCCCATCTGCAAAGAGCCCGGGACCGGTCACTCCGGCACGCAGCGCACTATTCGACGAGGCGCCGTGCCCAGGAGAACGTTCGTCGGGCGCCTCGATGTCGTTGAGGTGCCTGCGGTCGACGTCATCGGGCTCACCCGTCGATGCACGTGACGTACGCGATGACGCGCCACGAGCTGGTCGACGTCGATCCCGTCGTCGCGAGGTCGTCGGCGGTGACGAGCCACGTGCGGTCCTCCGACGGGACGCTCCTCACGATCGCGATCTGGTGGCGCGACGGCGGGATCGAGCTCGTCTCGCTCAGCGAGATCTCGGCTCCGCCGCCGGTCGCGATCTTGCCGAAGGGACAGGACGCCGAGACGGTCTTCGGCGAGTCGGTGGAGAAGGTCGAGGAGCTGGTCACGTGCTCGCGCCCGCCCGTCACGATCTGGCAGGCGACGCTGCCCGACGGCGACACGGAGCGGATCGCCTGTCCGCCCGGGCACCCCACGAAGATCCGGCGCTGCACCTCGTTGACGTCGATGTCGGTGCCGCTGACGGCGCCGCTCGCGATCTTCGCACCCGTCACGGCGTTGTCGGCGATCTTGCTCGTGCTGACGGCGCCGCTCGCGAGCTTCGTCGTGGTGACGGCGAGGTCGGCGAGCTGGCCCGTCCCGATCGCGCCGAGCGCGATCTTCGCGGCGGTCACCGCGAGGTCGGCGATCGCGGGGTCGGGGTAGGTGCCGGCGAGGTCGCCGCCGGCGACGGCGCCGTCGATCGTGCCGGACGGTCCTGCGGGACCCTGGGGTCCGACCGGTCCGGCGGCGCCGGTGTCGCCTTTGGGTCCCGCCGGTCCCGTCGGTCCCGCCGGTCCCGCCGGGCCCGCCGGTCCCGGCACCGGCGTGAGCTGGGCGCTCTGGGCGGCCACCTGGCCGCCGCCCATCTGGGCGATCGCGGCCTGGACGATCTGCGCCGCGGTGAAGCCGCCGACGCGTTCGGCGTTGAGGCCGGGGACGATGCCCGTGGCGTCGGAAGAGATCGTGAAAGGCACGTCGCCCGTCGTGTCGAAGTGGGCGGCCGGCCCCTTCTTGCGATTGCGCACACGGACGCACTCGTCGTCGTCGCGGCGGCATTCGAAGGAGGCGGCGCCGCCGCTGCCGGCGTTCTCGACGCGGAGCGCGTGGCGGCTGCCCTTCACCTTGGAGACGATGCGGGTCTCGGAGGTCGCGCTGCCCGTGGCGGGGTTGCGCTTGCCCTCGCGGATCGTCTGCCCGGTCCTGGCGTCGGCAGTGGGGGCGAGGGCGACGAGGAGCGTGGAGACGAGCCCGGCGGTCAACGCGACGCGGCGCCGGTGGGCCGCTCCGGAAAGCAGATGGTCGGCCATCGGCCGACCATCTCACCTCGATCCTTCCCTGCCATCAGGGCAGACCCGGAGATTCGCCCTGGCTGCGCCGGTCAGCGCGTGCTGCCCGCCTGACGGTCGCCCGCCTGGGAGCGGGCGTCCCCGGCGGCGCGCTCGGCCTCGCGGCGGGCGTCCTCGGCCTCGCGGGCCTGGCGATCGGCCTCGTCGGCCTTCGCGCGCGCCTCGTCGGCCTCCTCGCCTCGCCGGCGAGCCTCCTCCTCGAGCTCCGACGCGCGCTCCGCGGCGCGATCCTGCTCCTCGAGGCGCTCGGCCCGCGCGCGTGTGCCCTCGAGCGGGCGGCCGCCGTCGTCGCCGAGGTGGATGCCGTAGGCCTCGCTCACCGCGGCCAGCTCGGCGGTCGTCACGGTCCCGTCGTTCGCGGGGCCGCCGACGCCGTGGACGGTCTCGCCGGAGTAGGGGAGGCGGAGCTCGTCGCGCGTCGCAGACGCCTCGCGCAGCGGCACGAGGTGCTGCTTCTTCGAGAGCTTGCCGTGTTGGATCTCGCCGACGACCGGCTGATCGTCACGGAAGTACACCTCGTTCAGCTTGCCGATCTTCTCGCCGGAGGCGTCGATGACGTCGCGTCCGATCCACTGCTCGATGTTCTCGACCTGCACGGGTGGACTCCTTGTCTCTCGTTCTCCGTTCAGGCTTCGGATACCCGGAACCGGAGCTCCGACGCGCCGTGTGCCGACGGCGCGGGACGGGCGTGCGGCGCTCAGTCCCGCGAGATGCCCGCGTCGCGCACGCCCGCCTCGAGCGCCTCGAGGCCGAACCCATCGACCGGTCCGAGCGCGCCCGTCCCCTGGAGGCCACCCGAGGCGGCGGTCGTCGCCGCCCAGGCGAGCACGTCCCCGGTGAACGAGTAGCCGTCGACGCCCGCGAGTCGGACGGAGGCGAGCTCGTTGCCGACCGAGTCCTTCGCCGTCGCGAAGATGAGCGACCCGGTCCGCGCCCGCGCCTCGGCGTCCGGGCCTCCGGTCGAGCCCTTCACGAGGCGCGCGGAGAGGCGCTCCGCGGCTCCCGGGACGCCGGGGATCCTCAGCGTCGGCGCGGTGACGGCGGACATCACCTGCATCGGCCGGGAGAGCGGGCCGAACCAGCCGAGGAAGACGTCGACGTCGCGCACGGAGGGGGAGAGGCGCGGCAGCGCGAAGTGCTCGCTCGAGCCGACCGAGATCGCCGGCTTCCAGCGGCCGGGGCGCACCTCGAAGCGCGCGACCCGCTTCGCCGGGCGCTCGGTGGCGATCGCGGCGTCGCGGAACGTGTAGGCAGGCGACGTCAGACCGGACACGATGCTCGCGCGCGTCCCGCCGCTCATCGCGTCCGGGCCCGAGGCGCCGGTGAAGAAGTACCCGATCTCGACGCGCGCGGCCCGCTCGCCCGCCTCGGCGAGCGCGAGGCCCCCGGCGAGGTTGCCCGGCACCCAGTCGTAGCCCATCGCGGTGAGCAGGCCCACCTCCGCCGCCCGCGCGCGCGGCCCGTGGACCTCGAAGACCTCGCGGATGAACGCGCCCTCGCCCGTCGAGTCGAGGTAGTGCGCACCCGCGTCGATGGCCGCGTCGACGGCGGGGCGGCCCCAGCGCGTGAAGGGCCCGACCGTGGAGACGAGGACGTCCCCGCGCTCGACGAGCGCCCGCACCGTCTCCGGCCGCGTGACGTCCGCGACGGCCGTCTCGAGGCCGCCGAGCGCGGCGGCGAGCGCGTCGAGGCGCCCCTGACTGCGACCGGCGAGGACCGGCGAGGCGCCCCGGCCGACGAGCGCGCGGGCGACGAGATCGCCCGTGTAGCCCGTGGCCCCGAACACGACGATGCGGCTGCTCATGGGCGGGGAGGCTATCCCGCGCCGCCCGCCTCGGCCCGGTCCGCGTGGACCGCCTCGTCGCCGCTCGTCGCTACGCTGAGGGGATGGACGCGCGCGCTCTCGCCGAGCGGCTGATGACGTACGACACGTCCAAGCCCGACGAGCTCACCTCCGCTGCCGCGTTCGTGAAGGGCTGGCTCGAGTCCCGTGACGTCGAGGTCGCGCACCACGACCACAACGGGCTGCCGGTCATCACGGCGAAGGCGGGGCCGGTCACCGGCCCCCTCGTCGTGCTGCACGGGCACCTCGACGTCGTCCCCGCGCGCGAGGGCCAGTTCACGCCGCGCGTCGAGGGGGACCGCCTCATCGGCCGCGGCGCCTACGACATGAAGGGCGCCCTCGCGGCGATGATGCTCGCGACGAGCGACGCGGCTCGCCAGGACGCCGTCCGGGTCCTCTTCCTCTGCGTGCCCGACGAGGAGTCCGAGGACGTGGAGGACCGCTCGACCGACCGTCTCATCGCCGACGGCCTCCGCGCCGACTTCGCGATCACCGGAGAGCCGACCGACCTCCACGTCGGGATCGAGGCGAAGGGCGTCCTCGCGCTGCGCTGCGTCGTCCAGGGCCGGGCCGCCCACGGATCGACGCCTTGGCTCGGCGACAATGCGATCCTCAAGGCGCACGACGCGTACCGCCGCATCGAGACGCTCCCGTTCAGCCGCGAGAGCTCCGAGATGTTCGACCGCCCGTCGATCAACCTCGCCCGGATCGACGGCGGCGACGCGTTCAACAAGGTCCCCGACACCTGCTCCATGGACGTCGACATCCGCTTCCTCCCGACCCAGGACGCCCGCGCCATCATCGAGCAGGTGCGCGAGATCCCCGATCTCGAGATCGTGAAGTGCTTCACCCGTCCGCCGGCGACCGTCGAGCGGACGAACCCGTTCGTCCAGGCGCTGCGCGACGCCGTCAGCGGCACGACCGAGGGCGAGGCGCTCTCGATCGGCCGAGACGGCGCGAGCGACGCCGTCTCGTTCCTCGAGGCCGGGGTCCCGGCCGTCGAGTTCGGGCCGATCGGAGGAGGCCACCACGGTCCCGACGAATGGGTCTCGGTGACCTCGCTCGAGCGCTACCGCCGCGCCCTCGGCGACTTCATCGGCCTCCTCCCCGCCCGGCTCGAGGGGCGCGGCGGCCTCCGCGCGGTCGAGGACGGCGTCGCGTGAGCGACCTCCCGCCCGGTCTCGGGCCGGCTCAGGACGAGCCGCCGCCCCACCTCGGCCGCGGGCTGCTCATCCGCGGCGCGCTCGGCGCGCTCGCGATCGCGCTCTGCGCCGTCCTCGCGACGGCGACCGCGGGGATCCTCCAGATCAAGGACTTCGCGGACGACCTCGAGGTGATCGGCGGTCTCGAGACGGCGAGCGCGAGCGGCGAGGAGGAGGGCCCGCCGCCGATCACGAAGGCGGAGGCGGGCGACGCCCGGACGTTCCTCCTCCTCGGCTCCGACCGCCGCTACAACGACCTCAAGAAGAACAACTCGGCGCTCGAGGAGGACGTCCCCGCGCGCTCGGACACGATGATGCTGGTCCGGCTCGATCCCGACGAGCCGGTGACGAGCGTCCTCTCGGTGCCGCGTGACCTCCGCGTCGAGATCCCCGGGCACGGCTGGGCGAAGCTCAACGACTCCTACGCGCTCGGCGGGCCGGCGCTCACGTCGCAGACCCTCCAGGAGCTCCTCGGGATCGAGATCAACCACGTCGTCAACGCGACGTTCGGCGGGTTCCGCAAGGCGGTGACGACGGTCGGCTGCGTCTACGCCGACATCGACCGGCGCTACTACCACTCCAACGAGGGCCTCCCGCAGAGCCAGCACTACGCGGAGATCGACATCCAGCCGGGCTACCAGGAGCTCTGCGGGCAGAAGGCCCTCGACTACGTCCGCTTCCGGCACGCCGACAGCGACCTGGTGCGGGCCGCGCGCCAGCAGGACTTCCTGCGGGCGATGAAGGACCAGGTCTCGAGCTCCCAGCTCTTCGACGACCGCGACGAGCTGCTCGACATCTTCCTCGACGCCGTGCAGGTGGACGGAGAGCTCAAGCGCGTGACGACGCTCGAGAGCGTCCTCAAGCTCGCGGTCTTCTCGGCCGGCAAGCCGGTGCGCCAGGTGCCGTTCCCGGCGAACTTCGTCCAGGAGGGCGAGATCAGCTACGTGGAGGCGAGCCAGGCGTCGGTCGATCGCGCCGTCGACCGCTTCCTCGATCCCCCCGACGGGGAGAAGCCGAAGACGGACGCCGAGGGGCCCTCCGACCCGGACGACCCCGCGGAGGCCGACGACCCGTCCGACGCGAAGGACCGCGAGAAGGAGCCGAAGAAGGCGAAGGTCGACCTGTCGCTCCTGCGCAACATCCGCACGGAGAGCGAGAACCGGGTCGCCGAGATCGTCGCGAGCGGCGAGCTCGACTTCCCGCTCTACTTCCCCTCGCGGGCGACGAACCCGGGCCGGTTCACGGAGACCGAGCCGAACCCGCGCGTCTACACGGTGCGCAATCGGGCCGACAAGAAGCACAAGGCCTACCGCATGGTCTTCGTCCACAACGCGCTCGAGGGTCAGTACTACGGCGTCCAGGGGACGACGTGGCGCACGCCGCCGATCCTCGAGAACCCCACGTCGAAGCGCAAGGTCCACGGCAGGACGCTCTTGCTCTACCGTGATGGGTCGCGCCTGCGCTTCGTCGCATGGCGGACCGACGACGCCGTGTACTGGGTGTCGAACACCTTGACGAAGAACCTCTCGAACGACCAGATGCTCGGCATCGCGTCGACCCTCAAGCGCTTCAAGTGAGCACGGCCCCGCAGGAGGGGCCCCCGCGTCTCGCGCGGGGGCTCTACAAGCGATTCGCACTCGGTGCGCTCGTCATCGCCTTCATGGCGATGGTGTCGACGTCGACCGCCGTGCTCATGGAGGTCGACCGCGCGGCAGACATCTTCGACGACCTGTCGGCGCCGCTCGGCGAGGACACGACGAACGCCCTCGACGACGTCGACCCGGGGAAGCCGCAGACGATCATCGTGCTCGGCTCCGACGAGCGCTACATCGACCGCGTGCAGGGCAACAAGGTCCGCTCGGACACGATCATCGTCGTCCGGCTCGACCCGTCGAAGGGGGCGACGGCGATCATGTCGCTCCCGCGCGACCTCGTCGTCGACATCCCGGGCTACGGCCGCGACCGCATCAACGCCGCCTACGCCCTCGGCGGCCCGGCGCTCACCGTGAAGACCGTCCGGGCGCTCCTCGACACGCCCATCCACCACGTCGTCAACGTCAACTTCGGCGGCTTCCGGCGCGCCGTCGACCGTCTCGGCTGCGTGTACACCGACATCGACCGGCGGTACTTCAACGACAACAACCCGCCCAACGGCGGCGGTCCGAAGTACGCGACGATCGACGTGAAGGCCGGCTACCAGCGCCTCTGCGGTCAGGACGCTCTCGACTACGTCCGCTACCGGCACTTCGACTCCGATCTCGTCCGCGGCGCGCGCCAGCAGGAGTTCCTGCGCTCGGCGAAGGACCAGATCGGCGTCTCGGAGATCTTCGACGACCGCGACGAGCTCCTCAAGATCTTCGCCCGCTACACCCAGACCGACATCCGCGGGACGAGCGCGATCCTCCGGCTCCTCAAGCTCGTGTACGAGAGCTCGAACCAGCCGATCCAGGAGATCCAGTTCCGCGCCGAGGACAACGGGTCGGGCGCCCTCACGATGCCGCCCGAGCGGCTGCGGCGGACCGTCGAGCGGTTCCTCGGCGCGAAGGCGAGCCCCGGCGCCCGCGGCGAGGCGGAGAAGACGCGTGAGGACCGCTCGCGCGAGCGCACCCAGCGCAAGCGGCGCTCCGGCGACGCCCCGAAGGGCCTCTTCAACGCCGCACGCGTCGCCGAGGACGAGGGGATCAAGCTCGGGGCGCGGCTCGTCTTCCCGGTCTACTACCCGAAGCTCGCCGCCATCGGGTCGACGTACGTCCCGGGCGACAACCGCGTCTACGACATCTACGACCGCGGCCGGCGCAAGTACCGCGCCTACCGGATGGTCGTCTCCGCCCCCGGCGTGGGCCAGTACTACGGCATCCAGGGGACGAACTGGATGGCGCCGCCGATCCTCGACAACCCGAGCGAGACGCGGAAGGTCGGCGGCCGCACCCTGGAGCTGCATTTCGACGGCGACCGGCTGCGGCTCGTCGCCTGGCGGACCGAACGCGCCGTCTACTGGGTGACGAACACCCTCCTGCAGACCCTCACGAACACCCAGATGCTCGGAATCGCAGAGTCCCTCACGCGCGTCGGTGCGCGATGATCTCGCTACCCTTCCCCGCCTCATGAGCGACCGCGAGCCCATCGGCGTCATCGGCACCGGCTACGTCGGCCTCGTCACCGCGGCCGGCTTCGCCGAGCTCGGCAGCGACGTCCACTGCATCGACATCGACGCCGACAAGATCGAGCGTCTCCAGCGCGGCGAGATCCCGATCTACGAGCCGGGCCTCGAGGAGATGGTGGCCCGCAACCGGGAGCGCCTCCACTTCTCGACCGACATCTCCCGCGCTCTCGAAGGGGCGCGCCTGCTCTTCGTCGCCGTCGGCACTCCGCCGACCTACTCGGGCGATGCCGACCTCTCGGCCGTCCACGCGGTCGTCGGCTCGATGCCGCCCTCGGACCGCCACGCGCTCGTCATGAAGTCGACGGTCCCGGTGGGCACCGGCAGGAGCATCAAGCGCGTCTTCGAGGAGCAGGGGAAGGGCGGGTTCCGCTACGTCTCGTGCCCCGAGTTCCTCAAGGAGGGCACGGCGATCGACGACTTCATGCGCCCCGATCGCGTCGTCATCGGCGACGACGCCGACTGGGCGGGCGAGGCGGTCACCGAGCTCTACAAGCCGCTCCTCACGCCGGAGCACGGCGGCGCCGGTCCCGGCGAGCTCGTCCGCACCGACATCGCGAGCGCGGAGATGGTGAAGCTCGCGGCGAACGCATTCCTCGCGACGAAGATCAGCTTCATCAACGAGATCGCGAACGTCTGCGAGGAGACGGGCGCCGACGTCATCGAGGTCGCCCGCGGCATGGGCCTCGACCAGCGCATCGGGCCGAAGTTCCTCCAGGCGGGCATCGGCTTCGGCGGCTCGTGCTTCCCGAAGGACGTCACCGCGCTCAAGCAGCTCGCGGGCAACTCCGGCTACCACTTCCAGCTCCTCAACGCGGTCATCGAGGTCAACGAGCTGCAGAAGCGCCGCGTCATCGGCAAGCTGCACAAGCACCTCGGCCCGCTCGTCGGCAAGGACATCGCGCTGCTCGGCCTCGCGTTCAAGCCGAACACCGACGACATGCGTGAGGCGTCCTCGCTCGTCCTCAGCGCTCGTCTGCAGGCCGCGGGCGCACGCGTCCGCGCCTACGACCCGATCGCCGAGGAGGAGGCGAGGAAGCTCCTCCCGGGCGTGGGCTTCTGCCCCGGCGCGATGGACGCGATCGACGGCGCGGACGCGGTCGTCCTCGTCACCGAGTGGGACGAGTTCAAGGACCTCGACTGGGGAGAGGTCTCCGACGCGATGGACGGGACCCTCGTCGTCGACGGTCGCAACGCCCTCGACGGCGACGCGGTCCGCGGAGCGGGTCTCGTGTACGAGGGGATCGGGCGCGGCTCGTGACGCCGGACGCCCGGTCCTCCCACGGGCGGAGGTGACGACGTGCAGGCGGTGATCCTCGTGGGGGGTGAGGGGACGCGGCTGCGGCCCCTCACGTCCGGCGTGCCCAAGCCGATCGTCACGCTCGTCGACCGGCCGTTCATGGCCTACATGCTCCAGTGGCTCCACGCCCACGGGGTGGACGACGTCATCATGTCGTGCGGCTTCCTCGCGACGAAGGTGAAGGACGTCCTCGGCGACGGCTCCGACTACGGCGTCCGCCTGCGCTTCGTCGAGGAGCCGGAGCCGCGGGGGACGGCCGGCGCCCTCAAGTACGCCGAGGAGCACCTCGAGGACCGCTTCCTCATGCTCAACGGCGACGTCCTCACCGACGTCGACGTGAGCGCGCAGATCGCCCAGCACGAGCGGACGGGCGCGGTCGGCACGCTCGGCCTCGTCCCGGTCGAGGACCCGTCGGCGTACGGGCTGGTGCTCACCGAGGACGACGGCGAGGTCCGCGGGTTCCTCGAGAAGCCAGAGCGCTCGCAGCTCGCCGGGGTCGACGAGTACCTCATCTCGGCGGGGATCTACGTCCTCGAGCGGGCGGTCCTCGACATGATCGAGCCGCACCGCAACGTGTCGATCGAGCGCGAGATCTGGCCGGCGCTCGTGGGGGAGGGCCTCTACGGCTACGCCGCCCACGACGCGTACTGGATGGACATCGGAACGCCGCAGCGCTATCTGCAGGGGACCGCCGACATCCTCGACGGCTCGGTCCACACCGAGGTCCAGACGCGCCTCGAGTCCGGCCTCCACGTCGCGGGCGAGGTGTCGCCCGGCGCCGTCGTCAACGCGCCGGCGATCGTCGAGACCGGCGCCGTCGTCGAGCCCGGGGCGACCGTCGGCCCGCACGCGGTCGTCGGACCGGGGGCCCGCATCGGCGGCGGCGCGACGGTGAAGCGCAGCGTCGTCCTCGGCGGCGCGTCGATCGGCGCCGACGTGACCGTCTCCGACGCGATCGTGGCGCCGAACGCGGCGATCGGGGACCGCACGGTGGTCGAGTCCGAGGCCGTTCTCGGGGACGGCGCGAAGGTGGGAGCGGACAACCTTCTCAGCCGAGGTGTCAAGGTGTTCCCAGGCGCGTGCGTCGGAGACGGGGCGATCCGCTTCTAGCGCGGCGCGGGTGAGCGAGAGGAGAGACATGAGCACGACGCACGAGCAGTCCCTCGATCGAGATGCCGTCGCGAAGGTCGACAGCTCCGACCAGATCACGGACGTCCTCGCGCTGCCCGAGCACGTGCGCGACGCGCTGTGGAAGGCGGAGTCCGCCGGGCTCGAGCGATGGGACAGCCCGGGAGGGCTCATCGTCGCCGGGATGGGCGGCTCGGGTGTCGCCGGGCTCCTCGCCCGCGCGATGCTCGGCGACCGCGCCGTGCGACCGATCCTCCTCGCCCGCGACTACGGGCTCCCGGCGTGGACGACGCCCGACACCACCGTGCTCTGCGCGTCGTACTCGGGCAACACCGAGGAGGTCCTCGCCTGCTACGAGGCGGCCGGGCACCTCGGCGCGCAGCGGGTCGTCGCGACGAGCGGTGGCAAGCTCGCGCAGATCGCGCGGCGCGAGGGCGTCCCCGTCATCCCGGTCGCCGGCGGGCTGCGGTCGCGCGCCGCGGTCGGCTACATGACCGTCGCCGCGCTCGAGGTCGCCGCGCAGTGCGGCGCGGGCCCGCGGCTCGCGTCCGAGCTCGACGTCGCCGCCGAGAGCCTCGAGGGCCAGGTCGTCGAGTGGGGGCCCGACGGGGAGGAGGACGGCCGCGCGAAGGCGCTCGCCCGCGCTCTCCACGGGACGATCCCGGTCATCGCGGGCACGGGTGCGACGGGCCCCGTCGCCTACCGCTGGAAGACCCAGTTCAACGCGAACGCCAAGATCCCCGCCTTCTCGCACGAGCTGCCGGAGCTCGATCACAACGAGCTGCAGGGCTGGGAAGGCGCGCGCGGGCTCGGCCCGTTCAGCGCGGTCTTCCTCGACGACGCCGACTGCCATCCGAGGATGAGCGGGCGGATCGAGCTCACCCGCCAGCTCGTCGAGCCCCACGCCGCCGGGACGCACGTCGTCTCGTCGGTCGGGCGGACGAGCGTCGAGCGGGTCCTGGGGCTCGTGCTGCTCGGCGATCTCGCGTCGATCTACCTCGCGGTGCTGCGCGGAGAGGACCCCGGGCCGCTCGGCTCGGTGGATCAGTTGAAGGGGGAGCTCGCGGCGCGCTGAGCGTGTGCCGGGGGTTCTCGCCGGGCTGCGGTCCGGGCGGGAGCTGACATTCCCCTTCGCTCCGCATTCCGGCCTCCGGCCGTGATGCGACGCCGCTCCGGGGAACGTCATCTCCCACCCGTCGCCGGCGCCGGGGGTGCCCGCGCCTCCGTCGCGCCGGAGAGGGCCGGTCCGGTCCCCCGGCCTCGCTGGGGGGCTGGGGTGGCAGCGCCGCCGTCCCCTGTCGCCGGCGGCCTGCGGCGATTCGGCGACGCTCCACGTCGCCGGTTCTCCACACGTCCGCGCGACGCGCGACGTGCGGCGTCGCAGCGACGCCACGCGTCGCCGCATCGCCGAACGGCCCGCGACCCCACCAGCGCCCGCAGCACCACCCAGCAGAAGAAGCAAGCCGCGCCGCTACGCGGCCGACCGGGGTGGGGCGGGACGTCCCCTGGAGCGGCGTCGCAAGACGCCCGGAGGGCGGGTTGCGGAGCGCAAGGGGATGTCCCGCCCCACCCCGACCACGACCTGACGAACGGCGTGGCGCCGCGTGAACCTTGACACGATCGTGGTAAGGTTCGCCGCGGATGGACGCGCTCACGATCAACGAGGCGGCCGAGACGACCGGCTGGTCGGCTCGGATGCTGCGCTACGTCGAGCGGCTGGGGCTCATCGAGCCGCGCCGCTCGCAGGCCGGCTACCGCCTCTACGGTCCCGCCGAGCTGCAGCGGCTGCGCACCCTGCGCGAGCTGCTGTCCACGTACGACGTGGGCCTCGGCGACGTGGGCTTCGCGCTGCGCATGCGGCGCGACCGCGACCTTCGCGAGGCGGTCGACGGGTGGCTCGAGAGCGAGCCCGCGCGACCGGAGCACGTTCCCGCGAGCAACTGGCTGCGCTGGGAGCAGGACAAGCATCAGCGGCTCCTCGCGGCCGCCGGGGCGACGACGCCCGACGACGACTGACCCACTCGACACCACTGACGTAAAGGACGCGATGAGCACCCCCACGACGGTTCTGTCCCCGAGCGACTTCAAGGTCGCCGACCTCTCCCTCGCGGCGTACGGCCGCAAGGAGATCGAGCTCGCCGAGCACGAGATGCCCGGCCTCATGGCCCTCCGCGAGGAGTTCGGCGAGAGCAAGCCGCTCTCCGGCGCCCGCATCACCGGGTCGCTCCACATGACGATCCAGACCGCGGTCCTCATCGAGACGCTCACGGCGCTCGGCGCCGACGTCCGCTGGGCGTCCTGCAACATCTTCTCGACGCAGGACCATGCGGCCGCCGCGATCGCCGTCGGCCCGAACGGCACGCCCGACGAGCCGCAGGGCGTCCCGGTCTTCGCCTGGAAGGGCGAGACGCTGGAGGAGTACTGGTGGTGCACCGAGCAGGTCCTCCGCTGGCCGGGCGACACCGGGCCGAACATGATCCTCGACGACGGCGGTGACGCGACGCTCCTCGTCCACAAGGGCAAGGAGTTCGAGGACGCCGGCGCCGTGCCGGACCCGTCGACGGGCGGCTCGGAGGAGTTCGAGGTCTTCCTCACGCTCCTGCAGCGCTCGCTCTCCGAGGATCCGAAGCGCTGGACGAAGATCGCCGAGGGCATCCAGGGCGTCACCGAGGAGACGACGACCGGCGTCCACCGCCTCTACGAGATGCAGCGCGACGGGAAGCTCCTCTTCCCCGCGATCAACGTCAACGACTCCGTCACGAAGTCGAAGTTCGACAACCTCTACGGCTGCCGCCACTCGCTCGTCGACGGCATCAACCGCGCGGTCGACGTCATGCTCGCCGGCAAGGTCGCGGTCGTCTGCGGCTACGGCGACGTCGGCAAGGGCTCGGCCGCCTCGCTCAAGGCCCAGGGCGCCCGCGTCATCATCACCGAGGTCGACCCCATCTGCGCGCTCCAGGCCGCGATGGAGGGCTTCCAGGTGACGACGCTCGAGGACGTCGTCGAGACCGCCGACGTCTTCATCACGACGACGGGCAACAAGGACATCATCACGCGCGACCACATGGCGCGGATGAAGCACCAGGCGATCGTGGGCAACATCGGCCACTTCGACAACGAGATCGACATCGCCGGCCTCGCCCGCACCGAGGGCATCGAGCGGATCAACATCAAGCCGCAGGTCGACGAGTGGCGCTTCCCCGACGGGAAGTCGATCATCCTCCTCAGCGAGGGTCGCCTCCTCAACCTCGGCAACGCGACGGGCCACCCGTCCTTCGTCATGTCGTCGTCGTTCACGAACCAGACGATCGCCCAGATCGAGCTGTTCACGAAGAACGACGACTACGAGAAGAAGGTCTACGTGCTCCCGAAGCACCTCGACGAGAAGGTCGCCCGCCTCCACCTCCCCGCGCTCGGCGTGAAGCTCACCGAGCTGCGGACGGAGCAGGCGGACTACATCGGCGTCCCGGTCGACGGCCCCTACAAGCCCGACCACTACCGCTACTAGCCCAGAGCGCGCCTCGTCGTCGCTGCCGGCACGCACCGCGAGGGGCCCGTGCTTCCGCACTCGCCCCTCGCGGCGCGCAACGGCAGTGACCACGATCCGGGGCTCCGGGCTCTCATCGGCGGCTGATGAGCACTCCACCACGCACCTCCGACGTCGCCGACCTCGCCCTCGCGGACGCCGGGCGGGACCGGATCACCTGGGCGGACGCCCAGATGCCGGTCCTCGCCGCGCTCCGCGAGCGGTTCGCGGTGGAGCGACCGTTCGACGGGGTCGTCGTCGCCGCGTGTCTCCACGTCACGGCGGAGACGGCGAACCTCGTCCGCGCGCTCATCGCCGGGGGCGCGGAGGTCGCGCTCTGCGCGGCGAACCCCCTCTCGACGCAGGACGACATCGCCGCGGCGCTCGTCGTCCACGAGGGGGCCGAGGTCCACGCCCGCCGCGGCGAGGACGTCGAGACGTACATCGGCCACGTCGCGACCCTGGTCGCCCGCGGCCCGCAGGTGACGCTCGACGACGGCGCCGACCTCATCAGCGTCATCCACGCCGGTCACCCGAAGATCCTCGAGGGCCTCCTCGGCGGCACGGAGGAGACGACGACGGGCCTGGTGCGCCTCCGCGCGCTCGAGGCCGAGGGGACGCTCGCCTGCCCGGTCATCGCCGTCAACGAGGCGCTGTCCGAGCGCGTGTTCAACGACCGCTACGGGACGGGCCAGTCGACGCTCGACGGGCTGCTCCGCGCGACGAACATCCTCCTCGCCGGCCGCACGGTCGTCGTCATGGGCTACGGCTGGACGGGGAAGGGCATCGCGCAGCGCGCCCGGGGCATGGGCGCGATCGTCCTCGTGTGCGAGGTCGACGAGCGGCGCGCGCTCGAGGCCCGCATGGAGGGCTACGAGGTCGTGCGGGCGGTGGACGCCGCCCGGCGCGGCGACGTCTTCATCACCGTCACCGGCGTGCAGAAGGTGCTCCGGACCGAGCACTTCGCCGAGATGAAGGACGGCGCGATCCTCGCGAACGCCGGCCACTTCGACGTCGAGATCGACCTCGAGGCCTTGCGGGGCGCGGCGAGCGGGCCGCCCACCCAGGTCCTCCCGCTCGTCGAGCAGTACGACGTGGCCGGCCGGCGGCTCAACCTCCTCGCGGAGGGGCGGGTCGTCAACCTCGCGGCGGCGCAGGGCCACCCGGCGGCGGTGATGGACATGAGCTTCGCCGGGCAGGCCCTCGCGATCGAGGAGCTCGTCACGAGGCGGGAGGGCCTCGGCGCCGGGGTGCACCCGGTCTCGCCGCGGATCGACCGCGAGGTCGCGCGGCTGAAGCTCGCCTCGCTCGGCGTCGAGATCGACGCTCTCACCGAGGAGCAGACGGCCTACAGGACGCGCTGGGAGCCGGCCCCGTAGCCTGCCCCGCCATGGACGTCCGAGCTCAGGTCCTCGCCGCGGGTCTCGGGACCCGCCTGCGCCCCCTCACGCACGAGATCCCCAAGCCGATGGTGCCGGTCCTCGACCGGCCCGTGATGGCGCACATCGTCGATCACATCCACCGCGCCGGGATCGGCGACATCATCGCGAACCTCCATCACTTCCCCGACACCATCCGCTCGCACTTCGGCGACTCGATCGAGTACGTCTACGAGGAGGAGCTCACGGGGACGGCCGGCGGCGTGCGGCGCTGCAAGGACTTCTTCGGCGGCGAGACGTTCCTCGTCTTCTCCGGCGACGCGCTCACGGACATCGACATCGCCCGGTTCCACGCGCGCCACAAGGAGGCGGGTGGCATCGCGACGATCGCCGCGAAGCGCGTGAGCGACACGCGGGAGTACGGGGTCATCGTCCACGACCGCGACGGGCGCATCAGCGCGTTCCAGGAGAAGCCGCACCCCGACGAGGCGCTCAGCGACCTCGCGAACACGTGCATCTACTTCTTCGAGCCCGAGATCTTCGACTACTTCCCCGACACCGAGTTCGTCGACTTCGCGAACGACGTCTTCCCGGCGCTCCTCGCGGCCGACGTCCCCTTCCACGTCCACGACATCGGCGACGAGTACTGGAACGACGTCGGCTCGCTCCACGAGCTCAAGCAGGGCACCTTCGACGCGATGACCGGCGAGCTCGACCTGCAGGCGCCGGGCCGCGAGGTCGCCGAGGGCGTCGTCGTCGGCGAGGGCTCCTCGGTCGACGCCGCCGAGGTCGTCGAGGGTCCCGTGTGGGTCGGCCGCGACGTCCGCATCGGCCGCGGCGTCCACCTCCAGGGCCCGCTCGTCATCGGCGACGGCGCCGCGGTCGGCGACGGCTCGCGCCTCAAGGACTCGGTCGTCCTGCCCGGCACCGTGCTCGCGGACGGGACGATCCTCATCGGCGCGATCACCGGCCACGCGGCCGGGCTGCGCGAGGGGATGTGAGGGAGCTCACCCGGTCACGTCCCGGACGGTGGCGAGGACGGCTCCCGGCCGGCCGGTGACCTCGCACCACGTGAAGCGGCCGAGCGAGTAGCCGAGGCGCTCGAGCTGCACGGCCTTCGCCTCGTCCCGCCAACGTTGCCCGCGCGTGAGCTCGTGGTGCCGGCGGCTGTCGAGCTCGATCGCGTGCATCCGCTCCGGGATGCACGCATCGACCTCGCATCCGCCGCCCCAGGGGAAGGGAACCCACATGTTGAGGCGCGGGAGGATCGCGAGCGGTGGCGCTGCGTCGCGCACGAGCGCGAGGAAGGCGACCTCCAAGGGCGACCTCGTCCGTTGGGGTGACGAGTGGCGGCCGAGGTCGAGCGCGGCGGTGAGGGCGCGAAGGCCGTGATGGCCCGTCGCGCGCCGCATCGCCTCGGCGAGGGCTGACTCGTCCCACAGGTCGGCGATGACGACCTCTTCGAGCAGCCGGCTGAGGCGGTCGACGTCGAGCGAGGTCGCGAGCTCGATGAGCACCCGCGGCCACGTGAGCGTCGGGACGCGGTCGATCATCGCCGCGTCCTCGTCGGCGAGGTGGCGATAGTGGTGGACGACGACGGCGGCGGACGACACGGTCCGACCACGGGGTGCGAACGTGATGTCTGCCGCTCCAGTGCATGAGGTTGACGTGCGCCGCCGCGGACTGGTGGGAGAGATACGAGTCGGGTCCAGCGGCGCGGACCGCGGCGAGCCGCCGCGCCGTGGGTGTGAGATGTGCGTGCCCGACGGCGTAGACGCCGTCGTAGAGCTCGATGAGCAGGCCGCGGTCGCGTCGACGCCCGATCATGCGCCGCGTCACGCCGAGCATCCGGAGATCGTCCCTCGTCGCGATCCCGTGATCGCGGTCGGCGATGAGCGCGATCACCTCGTCGGGGTGACGTGGCCAGTCAGGCGTACCTCCACGGTGGTGATTCCTATCCACGTCCGGCAGGGTCGCCCGCCGGGACCGCGCGCTGCGCTCGCGGCGCGGGTTCTCAGGCGTTTCGCTGCAGATCCTCCAGGCGCTCGGCGCGCTGGGCGTCGCGCTCGGAGTCGGAGAGCGCCTTGATGAAGAGGAAGGCGAGCGCGATCCCCATGACGACGGACTGCTCGATGGCCATGATCGCGCCGGCGAGGGCCTGGTCGTCGCTCGCCGACAGGCCCCAGTAGTCCGGCTGGGTCTCGTAGACGGCGTAGAGCGGCTCGGGCGCGAAGGTGAGGAAGACGCCGAGGATGCCGACGAAGACCTTGGTGACGGCCATGTAGACGACCGGTCCGAGCCCGCCGAGCGCCTGGCGGGAGCGGATGGGGGAGAGGAGGTGCCACCAGTAGAGACCCCCGGCGAAGGTGAAGAAGACGTGCTCGAGGACGTGGACGACCTCGTTCTCGACGGCGGCGTCGTAGAGCGCCGGCACGTGCCAGACCCACATCACGCCGACGTAGAGCAGGATCGCGAAGACCGGCCCGCCGAACCACCCGGCGCGCCGCTCGACCGGGTGGAGGGTCCGCGTCGCGGGCCGCAGCATCACCTTCGTGAGCCCGAGCAGGAGGAGGATCGGGACGACGTCGAGGAGCAGGACGTGCTGCACCATGTGCATCGCGAAGATCTGCTCGCCGAGGGCGTCGATCGGGCTGAAGAGCGACGCCGCGAGGAGGACGATGCCGGTGAGGAAGAGCGCGACGCGCCACCAGGGCGCGTTGCGGTCGGGCTCCGGGCCGGACCGGACCTCGCGCAGCCGCCAGAGGTACGCCCCGAGCAGGATCGCGACGAGGAGGATCGGTCCAGGCGAGAAGCTCCACGACGCGTCCGGTGACATGCCTGCGAATCGTCGCAGACGGGTCTGGAGCCGTGACGCCGGACGAGGGACGATCGGCGCGGTGGCGCCCCGTCCGCAGATGCTCCTCGACCTCCTCGTCCCGCCCGTGTGCCTCGTCTGCCGCGCGCCGGGCGCCGAGCTCTGCGCGCGCTGCCGGCAGGCGCTGCCGCGCCTGGAGACCGCGGCGCTCTGTCCCCGCTGCGCGCTGCCGGCCCCGTGCGGAGCCCGCTGCCCCGCCTCCGGCCAGGCGTTCGCGGCCGCCTGGGCCCCGTTCGCCCACGAGGGGCCGGCCCGCACGCTCGTCGCCGCCCTCAAGTTCCGCCGCGCCTACGCCGCGGCCGGCCTCCTCGCCGAGGCGATCGTCGAGACGGCGCCCCCGGCGCTGCTCGACGGCGCCGTCGTCGTCCCCGTCCCCGCCCATCCGGCGCGCCGCCGGCGGCGGGGGGTCGACCACGCCCGGCTCCTCGCCGTCGCGGTCGCGCGACGCGCGCGCCTGCGCTGCACCCCGCGCGCGCTCACCCGCGAGGTGACGGCCGGCCGGCAGGTCGGCGCCGGCCGTGCCGCGCGGCTCGCCGCCCGGCACGAGGTCGTCGCCCGGGCCTCGGGACCGGGCCGCGTCGTCCTCGTGGACGACGTCCACACGACCGGCGCGACGCTCGACGCCTGCGCCCGGGCCCTTCTCCGCGCGGGGCATCGCGAGGTCGTCGCGTGCACCGCCGTCCGGGCCCTGCTCACCGCGGGCCGGGCGGGGACGTGAGCGCGGGACGGCCGAGCCGCGCCGCCGCCCGGCCCGTCCCACCGCGCCGTCCCCGAGGGCCGTGCCGCCCGCGATGACCGCCGAGGAGGGCGATCTCGGGAGGACCGCAGGGCGTACGCGGACGCGCGGAGGCCGCAGAGGGGGCACAGGGGCCCCCGGACCGCCGGTCCAGGCGGCGTTATCACAAAAGGCCGTCGAGAGGTGTTGCGGTCCGCCGACCGGGTCCGTATGGTCGTCGAAACCCCGCCCATCGACCAGGAGGTTGGGAATGCAGATCGAGGTGAAGGGCCGCAACTGCCCCGTCACGGACGAGCTCAGGGCTCACGTGGCCAAGCGCTTCACGAAGGTCGGCAACCAGGTGAGCGAGTTCGCTCGCCTCGAGGTCGAGTTCTCCGAGGAGCGCAACCCCGCGATCCCTGACAAGCACTGCGTGCGGGCGACCCTCTATCTCAAGGGCGTCACCCTCCACGCGCACGACGCGGCCCGGGACCTCCGTCACGCCATCAACCTCTGCGAGCAGGAGCTCGGCCGCCAGGTGAAGCGGCACCGCGTCAAGCGGCGCAAGCGCCGTGAGGCGCGCGCTTCCGGGGGCGTCCGAGGCCTTTCGCCCGCCTGATCCACGAACACCTGAGCGCGCCCGTACCCGAGGCGCGCGCGGGGCCCGACGCGGCCTCGCCGACCACGGTGCCCGCGCCGTCCGATCCGGACGGGCGGGCGTCGTCGCGCTGGTACCCTCGGCCCTATGGGCATCCTCGATCGCGCGCTGAACGTCGGCGAGAAGAAGCAGTTCCGCCAGTACGAGAAGCGCGTCGCCTCGATCGGCGCGTTCGAGCCCGAGCTGGAGCTCGAGTCCGACGACGAGCTGCGTGAGCGGTTCGCGGCTCTGCGTGTCCGCGTCCAGGAGGAGGGCGCCTCGCTCGACGAGGTCCTCCCCGAGTCCTTCGCGATCACGCGCGAGGCCTCGAAGCGCGTCATGGGCATGCGTCACTTCGACGTCCAGCTCATCGGCGGCATGGTCCTCCACTCGGGCCAGATCGCCGAGATGAAGACGGGCGAGGGCAAGACGCTCACCGCGACCCTCCCCGTCGTCCTCAACGCCCTCGCGGGCCGCGGCGTCCACGTCGTCACGGTCAACGACTACCTCGCCCGCCGCGACGCCGAGTGGATGAGCCCGATCTACGGCTTCCTCGGCCTGGCCGTCGGCGTGCTGCAGAACATGCAGCCCGCCGAGCACAAGCGCGCCGCCTACGCGTCGGACATCACGTACGGGACGAACTCCGAGTTCGGCTTCGACTACCTGCGCGACAACATGGCGACGTCGCTGGACGGCAAGGTCCAGCACGGCGGCCGCTACACCGAGGACGGCCGCCCGCTCGCGACGCACAACTTCGCGATCGTCGACGAGGTCGACAACATCCTCATCGACGAGGCGCGGACGCCGCTCATCATCTCGGGAGCCCCCGAGAAGGCCGCCGACCTCTACGTCCAGTTCGCCAAGCTCGCGAAGGTGATGGAGGCCGGCGCGCGGCCCGAGGGGATGGACCCGCGGCAGAAGAAGGAGTTCGTCGCCGAGTACGACTACGAGTTCGAGGAGAAGCACAAGACCGTCTCGGTGACCGAGCGGGGCGTCGAGAAGGCCGAGAAGTTCCTCGGGATCGACCACCTGTACCGGGCCGAGAACGGCCACATGGTCAACCACCTCATCCAGTCGCTGAAGGCCGAGTCGCTCTACAAGCGCGACGTCGACTACGCGGTCGTCGACGGCGAGGTGAAGATCATCGACGAGTTCACGGGCCGGATCCTCGACGGCCGCCGGTGGTCGGAGGGCCTCCACCAGGCGATGGAGGCGAAGGAGGGCGTCCGCGTCCAGGAGGAGAACCAGACCCTCGCGACGATCACGCTCCAGAACTACTTCCGGATGTACGACAAGCTCGCCGGGATGACGGGCACCGCCCTCACCGAGGCGACCGAGTTCATGAAGATCTACGAGCTCGGCGTCGTCCAGATCCCGACGAACCGGCCGATGGTCCGCATGGACCAGAACGACCAGGTCTACAAGACGAAGGACGGCAAGTGGGACGCCGTCGTCTCCGAGATCGCCGCGCGGCACGAGAAGGGCCAGCCCATCCTCGTGGGGACGATCTCGGTCGAGGTCTCGGAGATGCTGTCCGAGCAGCTCTCGAATCTCGGCATCAAGCACTCGGTCCTCAACGCGAAGCCGGAGCACGTCGCCCGCGAGGCGGAGACGGTCGCCGAGGCGGGCCGCCTCGGTGCCGTGACCATCGCGACGAACATGGCGGGGCGTGGCGTCGACATCAAGCTCGGCGGCAACGCCGAGCACCTCGCCGAGCTCGAGCTGCGCAATCTCGGCCTCGCGCCGGGCGATCCCGACTACGACGAGCGCCGCGAGCAGATCTTCCCCGTGATCGAGGGCCGGGTCGAGGAGGAGCGCGAGAAGGTCCTCGAGGCGGGCGGGCTCTTCATCGTCGGCACCGAGCGGCACGAGTCGCGACGGATCGACAACCAGCTCCGCGGCCGCGCCGGCCGCCAGGGCGACCCGGGGGAGTCGCGCTTCTTCCTCAGCGCCGAGGACGACCTCGTCCGCCTCTTCGCCGGCGACCGGATCTACAAGATCCTCGACCGCCTCGGCACCGTCGACTCCGAGGGGCACGAGGAGCCGATCGAGGCCGGGATGCTCTCGAAGCAGATCGAGAAGGCGCAGAAGAAGGTCGAGGAGCAGAACTTCCTCATCCGCAAGCGCGTCCTCGAGTACGACGACGTGCTCAACAAGCAGCGCGACATCATCTACCGCTACCGCGACGACGTCCTCGAGGGCCGCGACATGGGCGGTCCGGCACGCGAGCACATCCGCAACGTCATCGATCGCCTCGTCGCCGAGTACACCCCGGGCGAGTACGTCGAGGACTGGGACCTCGACGGCCTCTGGGCCGCGCTCGAGGACGTGTGGCCGATCGGCATGGAGCCCGACGAGCTCGCGACGGGCGGCGTCGGCCGCGAGGAGGCCGTCGAGCTCCTCACGGACGACGCGATCGCGCGCTACGACGAGCGCGAGGAGGAGCTGGGGGACGAGCTCATGCGTGCCCTCGAGCGCTACCTGCTGCTCCAGATCATCGATCAGCGCTGGCGCGAGCACCTCTACGACATGGACTACCTGCGCGAGGGCATCCACCTCCGCGGGTTCGCCCAGATCGACCCCCTCGTCGCCTACAAGAACGAGGGCTACGACCTCTTCCAGGACCTCATCAACACGATCTGGTCGGACTTCGCGCGGATGATCTTCAACGTCGAGGTGAAGGTCGAGCAGCCCGTCGCCGACCCGGCCGAGGCCTCCGGCGTCGAGCCCGACGCCGAGGCGCCCTCCCGCATCCAGTACACGGGCGGAGCGGGCACGGCGCAGCCGAGCGCGCTCACGGCGGCCGCGGCCGGCGGCGTCATGAGCGCCGACTCCTACGGCGACGTGCCGACCGAGCAGCCCGAGCAGGCGGTGCCCGCGGTGCAGCAGCGCCGGGTCGACGAGACCGAGCAGGTCGGTCGCAACGACCCCTGCTGGTGCGGGTCCGGCAAGAAGTACAAGAAGTGCCACGGCGCCTGAGCCGCCGCTGACGCCGCTGACCGGTCCCGACCGCCCGTCGATCGGGCGGGCGAACGCTCAAGCTGTCGCGCCTCGAGACCGATGGTCTCCCTGATGGACGGCGAGCAGCCGACCCCCGCGACCCCCTCACCGCGGGTCGCATACGGGACGACGCCCCGCGAGCGGGCGGTGATGGCCCGTGCCCTCGCCTTCCTCTTCGCCGCCGGAGCGGCGCTCGTCGGCGCGACGCTCGCCCTCCCGCACGAGGCCGGGACCGACGACGCGGCGATCTTCAGCGCGGTCATCGCGGCGGCGGCCGTCGCGGTCGCGCTCGCCGCCGTGGGCGGGAGGGTCGGCGTCCACGTCATCCACGCCGGGGTCGCGGCCGGCTCGCTCCTCATCGCGCAGTGCGTCGCCTTCGGGGGCCCGAGCGCCGACGCCTACGCGATCATGTACGTCTGGGTCGCGCTCTACGCGTGCTCGTTCTTCGGGCTGTGGCCCGCGGTCGCCCACATCGTCTTCGCGGCGGCGCTCCACGGCGGCGTCCTCGTCGTCGCCGAGGGCGCGAGCGTCGTGCCCCACGTCCACTGGATCATGGCCGTCGGCACGATCGCGGTCGGCGCGCTCCTCGTCGGCCGCCTCACGCGCGCGATCCGCGACCAGGCCACCGACCTCGCGGAGGTCGCCCGCATGGCGAACGCGCTCACCGAGGTCTCCATGTTCGGCAGGGCGGCGTGCGAGGGCCTCCAGCGCTCCGCGCGGGCCGACGTCGCGATCCTGCTCGAACCCACGGACGGCGAGGACGGCATGGAGGTCTCCGCCATGGCCGGATCACCGGAGGCGGGCCTCGCCTTCGAGGGCGAGCGCGCGCAGATCGCGCTCGAGCGCGCCTACCGCCTGTCGCAGCCCTCGCCCATCCTCGCCGACGAGCCGCCCCGAGGCCTTCGCCGCTTCGACGGGGCCGTCGTCGGCTTCGCGCAGCCGATCCTCCGGGACGGCGCGGCCGTCGGAGTGCTGGCGCTCGCCTGGACGCGCCGCCGCCGCTCGATCCCGGACCGGGCGAGCACCGCCGCCCTCCTCTTCGCCGCCGAGGCGAGCGTCGCGATCGAGCGGGCCGAGCGCCGCAGCCGCGACCGCGAGAAGGCGGCGCTCGAGATCAACGACAACATCGTCCAGGGCCTCGTCGTCGCGAAGTACCTCATCTCCTCCGGGAGGGTCGAGGCGTCGGTCGACGCGCTCGACGAGACGCTCGGCCGCGCCCGCCGCCTCATCACCGACCAGCTCGTCGAGGTCTCGCGCGCCGGCGGGCGCATCGAGCCGGGCGACCTCGCGCGCAGCGAGGCCTCTCCGGTCGGCGAGAAGGCGCGGCCGACCGCCTGAGCCCGGACCCCGCCCGAGCGGGTCAGGTCCGCGGAGGCGGCTCGGGGCCCTTCCGCGGCCGTCCACCGGGGAGCCTGTCGGCCACGCGTCCGAGCCGCTCGACGGCCCCCTCCAGCGGCTCGGCCATCGCGACTGCCCGCTCGAGGAGCGGCAGGGCCTCGAGAACCTGCCCGGCGCGCGCGGTGACCTCCGAGGCGCTCGCGCGCAGCGCGTGGCCCTCGTCGACGATCGCAGCGCCCCGGATGTCGATGCGCTCGCCGAGCGCGAGGACCGCCTCCGCCCGGTCGTCGATCGTCCGCGCCATCTCGAGCATCTCCACGCCCGTCCGGTCGACGCGGCGGCCGAGCTCGAGGAGCTCCACGAGGACGCTCTCGACGCGGTCGGACCGGCTCTGCACGTCGCGTGCCGCGACGGCGAGGGTGTGCAGGTCGTCGAGGGCCTGGGCGGCGAGCCTCAGCGGAAGGAAAGGAAGCGCGAGCGGGTTCACGGACGTCCACCGTAACGACCGTCAGGCCCCGGCTGTGCGGGCTGCCGGAGGGGCGGCGGTGCTAGCTTCGGCTCATGGCTGCGCCCTCCGTCGAATCGGTGACCCAGAGAATCGCCACGATCCACGAGCAGTTCGCGATCGTCCGCGACCACATCGACCCGTCGGCGCTCGCCTCCCACATCGCGGAGCTCGAGGACGAGATGGGCGCGGCGGGCTTCTGGGACGACCAGGCGCACGCGGCGAAGGTGAGCGCCGACCACGCGCGGACCTCGCGCCGTCTCGAGACCTACCGCTCCCTCGAGGGCGACATCGAGGACCTCGAGGGCCTCGTCGAGCTCGCCGCCGAGGACGAGGAGCTGCAGGGCGAGCTCGAGGAGCAGCTCGCGTCGATCGAGTCGCGCCTCGGCACGCTCGAGGAGGAGCGCCTCTTCTCCGGCGAGTACGACGGCGGCGACGCGCTCGTCTCCATCAACGCCGGAGCGGGCGGCACCGACGCGCAGGACTGGGCGGAGATGCTCCTGCGGATGGAGATGCGCTGGGCGGAGTCCCGCGGCTTCTCGGTCGAGCTGCTCGAGGTGAGCGCGGGGGAGGAGGCGGGCATCAAGTCCGCGACGTTCCGCGCGGAGGGCCCGAACGCCTACGGCCTCTTCTGCGCCGAGAAGGGCGTCCACCGCCTCGTGCGCATCTCGCCCTACGACTCGCAGAACCGCCGCCAGACCGCGTTCGCGGGCCTCGAGGTCGCGCCGATCGTGGACGAGGTCTCCGACATCGAGATCGAGCCGGACGACATCCGCGTCGACACGTACCGGTCCTCGGGCGCGGGCGGGCAGCACGTCAACAAGACGGACTCGGCGATCCGCATCACCCACCTGCCGACGAACATCGTCGTCCAGTGCCAGAACGAGCGCTCCCAGGGCGCGAACCGCGAGACCGCGATGAAGATGCTGCGGGCGAAGCTGCTCGAGCGCGCGGAGGCCGAGCGCCAGGCGGAGATCGCGAAGGAGAAGGGGGAAGCGGAGAACGTCGGCTGGGGCTCCCAGATCCGCTCCTACGTCCTGCACCCGTACACGATGGTCAAGGACCACCGCACGAACGTCGAGGTCGGCGACGCCCAGCGCGTCCTCGACGGCGCCCTCGACGAGTTCGTCCGCGCGGAGCTCCTGCGCGAGGCCGGCCGCGGACCGGAGGCCGACGGCGGCGAGGCCGGGGCGTGAGCCACCGGGAGCCGCTCGAGGCGATCGTCCGGCGCGCGCTGGACGAGGACATCGGCGACGGGGACGTCACCGTCGAGGCGACCGTCCCGCCCGAGATGCGGGCGGTCGCGAGGATCACCCAGAAGGCTCCCGGGGTCGTCTCCGGCATCGACGTGGCGACGTGCGCGTTCCGGCTCTGCGACGCGGACGCCGACATCGCGGTCGACGGCCCGGAGGGCGCCTGGCGCGACGTCGGCCCGGTCCTCACGGTGACGGGGAACGCGGCGGCGATCCTCGCGGCGGAGCGCACCGCCCTCAACTTCCTCGGCCGGCTCAGCGGCGTCGCGACGCTCACCCGGCGCTTCGTCGACGCCGTCGAGGGGACGGGCGCGACGATCCTCGACACGAGGAAGACGACCCCCGGCCTCCGGATGCTCGAGAAGGCGGCCGTCCTCGCCGGAGGCGGGACGAACCACCGGATCGGCCTCTTCGACGAGGTCCTCATCAAGGAGAACCACGCCGCGGCCGCCGGCGGCGTCGGCGCGGCCGTCGTCGCCGCCCGCCGCCACCGACCCGACCTCCCGCTCGTGTGCGAGGTCCGCACGCCCGAGGAGATCGACGAGGCGCTGGAAGCCGGTGCGCCGCGCCTGCTCCTCGACAACTTCGACGCGGAGGGCCTCCGCGCGGCCGTCCGGCAGATCGGCGGACGCGCGCACACGGAGTGCAGCGGGGGCGTCACCCTGGAGACCGTCCGAGCCCGAGCATCGACAGGCGTAGAATTCATCTCGGTGGGTGCGATCACGCATTCCGCGCCCGCGCTGGACCTGTCCCTGATCCTGGAGCCCCTGCCATGAATCTGCCCATGGCCACCACCGAGCACCGGGGCGGCGTCCCGGCCCTCACCCCCGAGGAGACCGCCGCCCTCACCGAGGAGATCCGTGCGCTCGCCCGCGAGCGCGACGCGGTCGTCCTCGCCCACAACTACCAGCTGCCCGAGATCCAGGCGGTCGCGGACTACGTCGGCGACTCGCTGGGCCTCAGCCGCAAGGCCGCCGAGGCCGGCGCCGAGGTCATCGCGTTCTGCGGCGTCCACTTCATGGCCGAGACCGCCTCGGTCCTCAGCCCGGACAAGACGGTCCTCATCCCGGACCTCGACGCCGGCTGCTCGCTCGCCGACTCGATCACGCCGGAGCAGCTCCGCGCGTGGCAGGCGAAGCACCCGGGCGCCGTCACGGTGATGTACGTCAACACGACGGCCGAGATCAAGGCGCTCACCGACTACTGCGTGACCTCGTCCAACGCGGTCTCCGTCGTCGAGCACATCTACCGCGAGCACGGCGAGGACACGAAGATCCTCTTCGGCCCCGACATGTTCCTCGGCGCCTACGTCGAGAAGCGCACCGGCAAGCCGATGCACGTCTGGGACGGCGAGTGCCACGTCCACGCGGGCATCCGCCCGTCCGACATCGGCGACGTGCGCGCCGCCCATCCCGGCGCCGACTTCCTCATCCACCCGGAGTGCGGCTGCTCGACGAGCGTCATGGAGTACGTCGCCGCCGGTGACGTCGACTCCGAGGGCGTCCACATGCTCTCGACCGGTCAGATGCTCGACTACGCCCGCGAGCGGGCGGGGGAGAGCGGGACGGTCGTCATGGCCACCGAGACCGGGATGCTGCACGGCCTCCAGATGGCCGCGCCCGAGCTCGACTGGGTGCCCGCGAACGTCGAGGCGAGCTGCCGCTACATGAAGATGATCACGCTCCCGAAGCTGCGGGACTGCCTGCGGGACATGACGGGCGTCGTGAAGGTCCCCGAGGACATCGTCGAGCGGGCCCGCGTCCCGATCGAGCGCATGGTCGCGATCGGCTAGCTCCCGGACGCGTCCGGGGTGGGCTCGGCGAAGAGGTCGAGACCCTCATCGACCGCGAGGCGCACGCGCGGGAGCGATTCGCGCTTCCGCGCGAGCTCGGCCGCGGTGTAGCAGTGGACGTCGGCGCGGCCGCCCATCGCGTCGGCGTCCCAGAGGTTCGCCGCCTGGTGGACCCGCTCGAGCCACGGGACGCCGTCGAAGCCCTCGGAGACGAGGACGACGACGTACTCCTCGCCGCGCTCCCGCTGCGACCCCGCGCCGCGGAGGTCGGCGACGCGCGCGCCGCCGAGACGCGCGGCCTCGAGCGGCCAGCGGTCCGAGATGCGGCGCAGGTATCGGCGCAGCTCGTCGAGGTCGAGCCCGTCGGCGACGGTCATCGCGTGCATTGTGGCGCGCCGGGGACCGCCTGTGGGGGAAATCACCCGACGCACCTGACGAAACGCACGCGGAGCGTGAGTGTCGTCAGGGAGGTGGTCAGAACTCGCTGACCTCGTGCGGGCCGACGCAGGCGACCGCGAACGTCTCGGGGTCGACGCGCCGCGCGATCTCGGCGACCTCGTCGAAGGTGACGGCGTCGAGGGCGGCGATCGAGTCGTCGGGGTCGATGCTCTCGCCGCGGACGATCGACTGCGTCGCGGCGAAGCGGGCGACGGCGTTCGTGTTCTCGAAGGCGAGGACCCGCCGGCCGGCGGCGTAGGCGCGGGCGCGCTCGACCTCCTCCTCCTTCGGGCCGTCGCGGTGCAGCTCGGCGACGATCTCGCGGATGCGCTCGTAGGCCTCGCCGAGCTTGCCGGACTCGAGACCCGAGCCGATCTGGAGGATCGGGACGTCGGCGAACGCGTGGTCCGCGGCGTAGATCGAGTAGCAGAGCCCCCGCTGCTCGCGGATCTCGTCGAAGAGCCGTGAGCCCATCGAGCCTCCGAGCAGCGTCGCGTACGTCGAGAGGGCCGTCCGCTGGGCGCGGTCGGTGACGTCGACGTCGGGGCGGTAGATGAGCCGCAGGTGGGACTGGTTCGACTCGCGGGACTCGACGAGGCGCTCGGGGGAGAAGTCGGGCGCCGGCTCGTAGGCGTCGGGCTCGGGAAGCGTCGGGAAGCGCTCGAAGAGCGCGGCCGTCTCGCCGTTCTGCGGCACGTGCTCGGTGTTGCCGACGATGAACGCGCCGCCGCGCGCGCCGGCCCAGCGGCGCTCGCGGAAGGCGACGATCGCGTCGCGGGTGAACGTGCGCAGATGCTCCTCGGGGCCGAGGACGGAGCGCCCGAGCGGATGCTCGCCGAACGCGGCGCGGTCGATGAGGTGCTCGGCGACCGCCGCCGGCTGGTCGTTGTAGCGGGCGATCTCCTGGATGACGACGCCGCGCTCCCGGTCGAGCTCGTCGGGATCGATCTTCGGCCGGCCCGCGAAGTCCGTGAGGAGGTCGATCGCCTCGGGGGCCGACTCGGCCCGCACCGTGATGTGGAAGGCGACGAGGTCGTGGGACGTGTAGGCGTTGAGCGAGCCGCCCATCCGCTCGGCGGTCTCGTTGACCTTGCGGTAGTCGTCGTACTTCTCGCCGCCCTTGAAGACGAGGTGCTCGAGGAAGTGCGCCATGCCGTTCTCCTCGGCGCGCTCGGTCCGCGCGCCGGCGTCGAACGCGACGAGGATCGTCGTCGCGCGCGTTCCGGAGAGGTGGATGCGGTGGAGCGGGAGGCCGTTGGCGAGAGTCTCCGAGGTGATCTGCGGCATGCACCGGAGTCTAGGCCCCGGCCCGCCCGGGCCGGAGGCGAGGGGGACGCAGGCTGTGGAAGCGCAGCTCGTTGACGACGAGCACGGTCGCGACGACGCCGGCCTGGATCCAGGCGAGGCCGACCGGCGTGCTCGCGAGCGACAGCACCGCCGCGGCCTGCAGGACGACGCCGCCCGCGAGGAGCCGGACCCACGTGCGATCGCGGATCGCGACGGAGTAGTGGCACACGACGAAGAGCGCCGACAGCCCGAGTCCGGCGAGCAGCGTCGGCAGCACGCCCTCGCGAGCCGCGGCGTAGTCGCTGCCGAACATGACCTCGATGAGCGTCCCCGGCGCGATCACCCCCGGGACCGCGACGACGAACGCGCCGCCGACGGCGACCGCCGACGCGCGCCGCAGGACGCGGGCGGCCTCCTCGGCGCCCGCGGCCGTCGCGCGGGCCGCACGCGGCACCATGAGCTGCGAGACGGCGGCGGGGAGGAAGACCACGATCTTCGAGATCGTGCTCAGCGCGGCGTACACGCCGGCCTCCTCGCCCGAGAGGACGAGGCGGGCGAGCACGAGGTCGAGGTTGGCGAGGAGGGCGAAGCCGATGAACGCCCCGCTCGCGGAGAGCATGTGGACGTCGGGACGCCGGCGCAGGCCGCGCGTCGCCGCGCCGGTGCCGCCCGGCGTCCAGAGGTCGCGGTAGACGACGCCGACGACGACGAGCACGAGGAGGAGGCCGAGCGCCTGCCCGCCGATCGCGCCGCCCGCCCCGCCGCCCGCGGCGGCCCACGGGATGCCGACGAGCAGGCGGGCCGCGCTCCCCGCGAAGACGACCGCGCCGAGGGCGGCGAAGCGCTCGGTCCCCTGCACGACGCCGTTGGCGACCGTCGAGACGAACGCGAGGACGATGAACGGCGCGAGGGCGACGACCGGTCCCGGCTGCCGGACGTCGAGCACCGCGAGGGTGAGCGGCGAGAGCGCGAGGTACAGGAGACCGGCGACCGTCGCGATCGTCGCCACGTGCCCCAGCGCGTGCCGCGTGAGGTCGCGCACCCGCTCCGCGTCTCCTGCGGCGTGCGCTCTCGCGACCCGCTCGGCGACCACGACCTGCGCGGCGCCGAGCGGCACGGCGAGGACGAGCGCGAGCGCGAGGAGCGACGTCAGCTCGCCGAAGCCGGACGGCTCGAGGACGCGCGAGAAGACGAGCGTCGACGCGTAGTTGAGGACGTTCGCGCCCTGCGAGAGCGCGACGAAGAGGACCGTTCCGCGCTTCGCGGCCACGGACCGGCGCGTGGCGGGTGCCGCCGGCGCCTGGACCGCGACGCCCACGCTCACGCCCCGTCCGGCAGGCGGAGGACGACGTCGCGCGCGACGGCGGACCGGTGGGCGGGCTCTGCCCAGACGAGCTCGGGGGAGCGGCCCCAGACCTCCTCGATCGTCCGCCGGCAGCCGGCGAGGTCCGTCCCCGCCCGCCGGTGCGTCGAGACCTCGATCGCGAGGTACGCCCACTCGAGTCCCGCCAGGCCGCGCAGGACATCGGTCTCCGCGCCCTCGACGTCGATCTTCAGGAGGTCGACGCGCGCCGGCAGGCCGAGCGCCCTGCGGCGCTCCGGCGTGAGCGGCTGCGCGGGCACGGTCCGCCGCTCGGCGGCCGCGCCGAGCCCCGCCTCGGCGTTCGCCCGCACCACGCTGCCCTGGGCCGACTTGCCCGGCACGGCCCAGAGCTCGAGCGCGCCCTCCGCGGCGGAGACCGCCCGGGGCACCGCGGTCCACGACGGGTGGAGGGCGAGGTTCGCCTCGAGGAGCGCGAAGGCCTCCGGGTTGGGCTCGAACGACCATCCGCGCAGCGCGGGGAAGAGCCGGGCCGCCGTCGCGGCGAACTGGCCGACGTTCGCGCCGACGTCGAGCACCGTGCCGCCGTCGCGCAGCCCGACGAGCGCGTCGAGCCTCTCGAGCTCGCGGAGGTAGGTCGCCATCAGCAGCGGCGTGAAGCGGTTGTCGAACGCGAGGTCGCCGCCAAGGTGACGCATCGTCCGCCGGCCCGCGGCGACCGTGCGGTAGCGGTGGGCCCAGTAGCGGGCGCGCTGCGCCGGCGGGAGGCACGTCGACCCGATGAGACATCCGTCCAGGCGGATCACGTCCACGAGCTTGGACACCGAGAGGAGGGACACCCCCGACTTCTCCGCACTTGTCCAGCCCGCTCCAGACACCTCCCAGAACTGTCGGCGACTTCTACGCCCGAGTTGAGACCGCGAAGCTCGAGCTGGACGAGCGTCTGTCGATCTTCGCCGACGAGTACCGCCGCCACCGCGCCTCGCTCGGCCGCCCCGTCCGCGTGCTCGACGTCGGCTGCGGCCGCCGTGCGCTCCTCGCGAAGGAGCTCGAGCCCGGGGACACCTACTGCGGGTGCGACATCGTCGAGCCGGACGCGATGGAGATCGACGACTTCGTGTCGATCGACCTCACGACCGAGAGCCTCGCCGAGAAGCTCGCCGGGAGGACCTTCGACGTCGTCTACTGCGGCGAGCTCATCGAGCACGTCTTCAGCCCCGACGCCGTCATCGAGGACATCCGGAGCGTGCTCAGCCCCGACGGCGTCCTCATCCTCTCGACGCCGAATCTCGCCTACTGGGTCAACCGCCTGCTGCTCCTCGCCGGCATCTCGCCGATGTTCGTCGAGAACTCGTCGCGGAAGAAGCTCGGACGCCGCCTGCGGGCGCTCGGGCAGGGCAACAAGACCGAGGGCCACATCCGCCTCTTCACCTACGGGGCGGTCCTCGACCTCCTCGACCTCCACGGCTTCCGGTTCGAGCGCGCCCGCGCGACGCAGGTCTGGCCGTTCGTCCTCGACCGCTGGGTCGCCCGGTTCGCGCCGCGACTCGCCCCCGACGTCATCTACATCGCCACCCGGGGCGCCGCGCCCGAGCACGGGGAGGCGTGATGGCCGGCGAGCCCGACCTCTCGCTCATCTGCCCGGTCTACAACGGCGCGGACAGGATCGAGGCGAACGTCCGCGTCATCGTCTCGGAGCTCGCGGAGTGGTCGGACAGCTTCGAGCTCATCGTCGTCTGCGACGGGTCGACCGACGGCAGCGCCGACGCCGCGCGGCGGGTCGACGATCCGCGGGTGCGGGTGCTCGGCTACGAGGAGAACGCCGGCAAGGGGCATGCGCTCCTCCACGGCATGCGGGCCGCCCGCGGCCGGCTCGTCGGCTGGCTCGACTCGGACCTCGACATCGCCCCATCGGTGATCGTCGACGCGGTGAGGACGATCGACGCGGGCGGGATCGACGCGGCGATCGGCTCGAAGCGCCACCCGGACTCGCAGGTGAGCTACCCGTTCATCCGCCGCGCCTACTCGTGGGGCTTCCAGCTCCTCGTGCGACTCCTCTTCCGCGTCGACGTGCCGGACACCCAGGTCGGCGCGAAGGTCTTCCGCCGCGAGATGATCGACACCGTCCGGCCGCTCCTGCTCGTGAAGCGCTACGCGTTCGACCTCGAGCTCATCGCGGTCGCCGCGGACTTCGGGTTCAACCGCATCGCGCAGGTGCCGATCCGGCTCGACCACCGCTTCTCGCGCACGACGATCGCCTGGCACGCCGTCGCGCAGATGCTCACCGACACGCTCGCGATCGCCTATCGCGTGCACCTGCGCCACCACTACGTCCGGCGCTTCGCGGCGGTCGAGCGGGCGAGGGCGTCGGCGGCGGGCCTCAGGCTCGTGCCCGTGGCGGCCGATGACACCTGACGGTGCGACTCCTCATGCTCTCCTGGCGGTACGTCGGGCACCCGCAGAGCGGGGGCGCCGAGGTGCTCACGCACGAGGTCCTGCGCCGCTGCGTCGAGCGCGGGTGGGAGGTGACCGCGTTCTCCGCGGCCTTTCCGGGCTGCGCGCCGCAGGAGGAGATCGACGGGGTCACCGTCATCCGCCGCGGCGAGCAGCACACCGTCCACCTGCAGGCCTGGCGCTGGCTGCGCTCGCGACGGCGCGACTTCGACCGCGTCGTGGACCAGATCAACACGATCCCCTTCCTCACGCCGCTCTACGTCCGCCGCGCGCAGCGCCGCATGTTCATCTGCCAGTTCGCCCGCGGCTACTGGTTCCGCGAGACGCGCGGGCTCTTCCGGCTCGCCGCGCCGCTCGGCTACCTCCTCGAGCCCTGGCAGACGCGCCTCTATCGCAGGACGCCGACGCTCACGATCTCGGCCTCGACGGAGAGCGAGCTGCAGCGCCTCGGCGTCCCCGTCGCCGGCGTCGTGCCGATGGCGACCCACACGGCGCCGCTCGACGACCTCGGCGCGAGCGGCGACGGCTGTCGCGTCGTCATCGTCGGCCGGCTCACGCCCGCGAAGTTCGTCGAGGAGGGGATCGCCGCGTTCGCCCACCTGCGGGAGCACGTCCCGTGCGCGCGGCTCGACGTCGTCGGCGAGGGCGATCTCGCCTACCGCAGGCGCCTCGAGGACCTCGTCGCCGAGCGGGGCATCGAGGGCGTCGTCTTCCACGGCCGGGTGAGCGAGGAGAGGAAGACCGAGCTCCTGGGCGCCGCCGACCTCCATCTCTTCACGTCGCACCGGGAGGGCTGGGGCCTCACGGTCACCGAGGCGGCGGCCATGGGGACGCCGACGATCGCCTACGACGTCCCCGGCGTCCGCGACTCCGTCGGCGATCCGCGGCTCCTCGTCCCGCGCGGGGACGCCGCCGCGCTCGGCGCGCGCGCCGTGTCGCTGCTGCAGGACCGCGACACCTACGAGGACGTGCGGCGGCAGGCGTGGGAGAGGACGAAGGGCCTCTCCTGGGACCGCACCGCCGAGAGCTTCATGGAGCTCGTCGCATGAGCTGCCCGCTCGTCTCGGTCGTCATCCCGACGCTCAACGCCGAGCGCTACCTCGACGAGTGCCTCACCGCGCTCCTCGAGCAGGACTGGCCGCGCGAGAGGCTGGAGATCGTCGTCGCCGACGCGGGGTCGACCGACGCGACGCTCGACATCGCCCGCCGCAGCGGCGTCGACGTCGTCGTCGAGAACCCGCTGAGGACCGGCGAGGCCGGCAAGGCCGTGGGCATCGCCGCCTCCCGAGGCGAGCTCATCTGCTCGGTGGACTCGGACAACGTCGTCATCGGTCGCGACTGGCTGAGGCGGATGACCGCGCCGTTCGAGGACCCCGACGTCATCGCCGCCGAGGTCGCGCGCTTCCACCACGGGCGCTCCGACCGCCTCATCGACCGGTGGCACGCGCTCTCGGGCGTCGCGGATCCCCTCACGCTCTCCACCGGCAACTACGCGCGCGACTCGCTCATCACCGGCACGTGGACCGGCCTGCCGCACACGACGGCGGCGCGGCCCGGGTGGGAGAAGGTCACGCTCGACCCGGAGTGCGTCCCGGTGCTCGGGGCGAACGGCTTCGTCGTCCGTCGCGAGGCGTTCGACCTCGTCCCGCAGGGCGGGGAGTACCACTTCGATCTCGACTTCGTCGACCAGCTCGTCCGGGCGGGGCACCGCACGGTCGCCCGCGTCGACGCGGAGGTCCATCACCACTTCTGCGACGGCGTGCGCCAGTACGTGCGCAAGACCCGCCGGCGCGCCGACGACTACTTCTTCTTCCGCTCGACCGGTGAGCGGACCTACCCGTGGCTGCGCAGGCGGCAGATGCGCGGGATCGCGCGCTTCGCGCTCTCGACGGTCACGGTCGTGCCCCTGCTCGTCGACATGGCCCGCGGCGCGCGGCGCCGCCCGGACCCGGCGTGGCTCTTCCACCTGCCGGCGTGCTGGATCACGCTCGTCGTCTACGCCGTCGCGACGGTCCGCGGGGCGCTCGCTCCGCGGATGCTCGACCGGGACGCATGGAGGCAGTGAGCCGCATCGCGCGGCGGCTGCCCCCGGCCGGGCGCTGGCTGCCGGGAGCTCTCGCGGTCGTCCTCCTCGTCGGCGTGCTCCTGCCGATCACGGCGAGCGGCATGCGCGGGGACGACTCGCACATCACGATCGACTTCGCGGACGCGCGCGAGCTCTCGGGCGTGCCGATCGGGGAGTTCATCGCCGACGAGATCGCCGCGACGCTCGACGCGGGACGACCCCACGTCCTCGGCGTCGCCGGAGGGACGCTCTACGCGCTCACCGTCCCCGAGCGGCTCCCGTACAAGGTGGGGCTCGCGCTCGCCTCGCTCGCCGCCTTCCTCGCGCTCCTCGCGTTCCTGCGTGCCTTCGGCCCGCCGCGCGGCACCCTGCTCGTCGCGATCGCCGCGATCGCCGTGTCGCTCCAGTTCCGCCACACCCACGACCCGACGCTCGGCTACTACGGCACCCAGCAGGTGAGCATCCTGCTCCTCGTCGGCGGCCTCGGCGCCTACCTGCGGTTCCTGCGGGGAGGGGCGATGCGGTGGTACGCGGCGACGCTCGCGCTCGTCGTCCTGCTCCTCCTCAACTACGAGGCCAACCCGCCGCTCGTCCTCGCGTTCGCGTGCCTGCACCTCGGCCACGACCCGCTGCGGACGCGCTCCTGGCGTCCCGCCGTGCCGATCGTCGCCGCGGGCGCGGCGATGACGGTGCTCTCCTTCGCCCTGCGTCTCGGCGCTCCGGCCGTCGAGGGCTACGAGGCGTCGGCGCAGCCGATCGACGTCGTCCTCACCGCCGTGCGGCAGGCGCTCTCCGGCCTCCCGAGTATCTACGCGCTCGCCGGGACCGACGACCTCCTCGTCGACGCGACGCGCCCGGAGCTGCTCGGAGCCGGGTGGCGCGCCCTCCTCGCGGCGCTCGTCGCATGGCTCGCCGTGCGGGCGGGCGGCGACGCCGCCGGACGGCTCGCGGCGCGCCGGGCCCAGCGCGCCGGCGCCGGCCCCTCCGCCGCGCCGCCCGGGCCGGCGACCCCGCACCCGGGCGGTCCCGCCGCGCGCCCGTGGGGTCCGGTCCCGCTCGCGGCGATCGGCGGCGTCCTCATGGGGCTGTCAGGCCTCTACATCTCGCTCGGGGCGCAGCACCAGCAGATCATCTCCCTCGGCGGCGGGCACCTCGCGACGTTCTCCGGGACCGTCGGGTTCGCGATGATCGCGGCGGCGGCGTGGATGCGCTGGGGCCCCGCGGCGCCGATGAGCCCGGCGCTCACCGGAGTGACCGTCCTCGCCGTCTTCCTCATGGCGTTCGCGACCCAGTACGCGAACCTCCGCGTCGTCGCGGTGGAGCGTCCCGGGATCGAGCAGCGCGAGCTCCTCGTGGACGGGCTCGACCGCGGCGTCCTCGACGGGGTCGCCGACGGGTCGACCCTCTACGTGAGCAACCGCGACCTCGACTGGTCGCTCGGGCGGCTCTACTCGCGCGCCGACACGCTCGACCACCTCGTCCACCTCCGCACCGGACGTCGCGTCGACGTGAAGCCCCACCAGCCGTCCGCGGCCGGCTGCGGGTCGCCGCGCGGCTTCCCCGTCCCCGACTGCGCCGACCCGAGCGACGACGTCGGCTGGCTCGCGGTCCGCTCTTCCCCCGGCGGGGGAGCCGTCATCGCCGCGAGCGGCATCCCGCGCGACCACGTCGCCGACCGCGCGCCGCGCCGGCTCACCGTGACGGCGCGCGACGGGTCGCGTGACGGCGCCGCCCCGCTGCTCGTCGGCGCGCGACCGGACGGCCGCCCGTGGTCGGCGAGGGATGCGCGGTGGGCCCGTCGCGACCTCGGCGAGGGCTGGACCCGCTACACGGCGACGCTCGCCGGCGACGGCCCGCTCGCGACGACGCTCACCGACCCGCGGTCGCCGGTCGACTTCTCGATGCCGCGGCCGCCGGGTGAGCTCGTGCGGCTGTTCGGGACGCGGCACCTGCTGCCCTGAGAACCGGGAGACGCGTTGCAAACGCCCTTTCACCGGCGTCGAAGGGAGGCGTCCTGTGCAATCTTCCTCCGGCGATGGCCATCGTCGAACGTCACCATGCCCGTCTCCAGGAGACGGCCGCGCCCCGCGACCGCGCCCCTGCGGTCATCGACTTCCGCGGAGTCTCGAAGACCTACGCCTCCGGCGACGTCGGTCTCGAGGACGCGACGTTCAGCATCGGCCGCGGCGAGTTCGTCTTCCTCGTCGGGCACACGGGCTCGGGCAAGTCGACGATCATGCGGCTGCTCTTCAAGGAGCACGAGCCGTCGAGCGGGACGATCCGGGTGGCCGGGCGCGACCTCGCGGACGTCGGCCGCAAGCAGGTCCCGTTCTACCGCCGCAACCTCGGGATCGTCTTCCAGGACTTCAAGCTCCTCCCGAACCGGACCGTGTACGACAACGTCGCCTACGCGCTCCAGGTGACGGGCGGCACCCGCAAGGAGATCCGCGAGAAGGTGCCGGACATCCTCCGGCTCACGGGCCTCTCGCTCAAGCTCCACTCGTTCCCCGAGCACCTCTCCGGCGGCGAGCAGCAGCGCGTGAGCGTCGCCCGGGCGTTCGTCAACCACCCGCCGCTCCTCCTCGCCGACGAGCCGACGGGCAACCTCGACCCCGAGACGTCGATCGGGATCATGCAGCTCCTCTACCGGATCAACCGCACGGGGACGACCGTCGTCGTCGCGACCCACGACCACGCGATGGTCGACCGCATGCGGCGCCGCGTCATCGAGCTCGAGCGCGGCCGCATCATCCGTGACGAGGTCTCCGGCGGCTACCGCCAGCGCGAGGAGACGACCGCCGAGTTCGGCGCCCTCATGCGCGGCGAGCCGGCCCCTGCGCCCCAGCGGCTGACCGCCCGCCAGCGCGAGGCGCTGGAGAAGGCGGCCGAGGCCGGCGGCGACGAGTTCGACTCCGCGTTCCGCGACTGACCCCCACACGCATCGCATGAAGCTCCCCTTCTTCTTCCGCGAGGCCATGCGCTCCGTCTCGCGCAACCCCGTTCCGAGCGCGGCGGCGATCGCCTCCGTCCTCGTCACCGTGCTCGTCCTCGGCGTCTTCATCCCGATGATGCAGGCGACGACGGGGGCGGCGAACGAGGTCCGCGGCCGCGTCCTCGTCGATGTCTACCTCAAGAAGGACGTCAAGGACAAGGACGTCGAGCGCGTCCGCCAGGTCCTCACGCAGGACACCGACCACGTCGGCAAGGTCGAGTTCGTCTCGAAGGCGGAGGCGCTCGCCCGGGAGAAGAAGCGCAACCCGGAGGCCTACGAGCTGCTCGGCAGCAACCCGCTGCCGGACGCGTTCCGCGTGACGCCGGACGAGCCGGGGAACGCGCCGAAGCTCCGTGACGCGCTGGCGCCCGTCACCGCGGGCGGGACGCGGACCTCGATCGATCCCGCGATCGAGGAGGTCCGTGACCGCAAGGAGGACACGGACAAGATCCTCACGATCACGAGCGCCGTGAAGTGGGCGATGGCGCTGCTGGCGGGCCTGCTCGTCCTCGCGAGCATCCTCCTCATCTCCAACACGATCCGCCTGTCGCTCTTCAGCCGCCGGCGCGAGGTCGAGGTGATGAAGCTCGTGGGGGCGACCGACTCGTTCATCCGCTGGCCGTTCGTCATCGAGGGGATCGTCCTCGGCGGGCTCGGCGGCGGGATGGCCGTCCTCTTCCTGCTCGTCGGCAAGATCGCGGTCGTCGATCCGCTCGCGTCGGACTTCGCGCTCATCGGCACGCCGGAGACGCTCGGGTTCGGTGTGCTCGCCGCGCTCCTCATCGGCGCGAGCGTCGGCGTGAGCGCGCTCGGGTCCGGTCTCTCGCTGCGCCGCTTCCTCCGCGTCTAGGGCGCCGTCCTCGCGGGCCGGCGGGCGCCCTCGCGTACCCTGTGGGGGTGGTCACACCGTCGTTCCTGCGCCGCGTCGGCGCGCTCCTCGCCGCGTTCCTCGTCGTCCTCGCCCTCGGCATCTGGATGGGCGGCCACCCCGAGTGGCTGCCCGGCGGCGTGCGCGACGCGCTCGTCGACGACGAGGACACCCGCGTGGTGCGTGAGGCGCTCGACCGGATCGAGGACCGCTACTACCGGTCCGTGCCGGCCGAGGAGCTCGCGAACGCGGCGATCGAGGGAGCGGTCGAGTCGCTCGACGACCGCTTCAGCGCGTACTTCGACCCGGAGGAGTACACCGAGGTCCTCCAGGCGCAGAACAGCCAGTTCACGGGCATCGGCGTCACCGTCACCGAGCATCCCGTCGGGCTGCGGATCGTCGGCGTGTACGAAGGGACGCCGGCGCAGCGCGCCGGGCTCGACACCGGGGACGTCATCGTCGCGGTGAACGGCACGTCGCTCGAGGGCGTCGATCAGCAGCGGTCGACGGACCGCATCAAGGGCCCGGCGGGCACGGACGTGACGCTCACCATCAGCCGGGACGCGAAGCGCCGCGACGTCGTCATCGAGCGCGCGAACGTCCAGGTGCCCGTCGTCGAGTCGGAGATGCGGACGGTCGACGGCGAGAAGCTCGGCGTCGTGTCGCTCGCGCAGTTCTCGAGCGGCGCCCACGCCGAGGTCTACGCCGCGCTGCGCGAGCTCGAGGAGAAGGGGGCGAAGGGCTTCGTCTTCGATCTCCGCGGCAACGGCGGCGGCCTCGTGAGCGAGGCGCGCCTCGTCGCGAGCGCGTTCCTGCGCGACGGCGTCGTCGTGACGACGCGCGGCCGGTCGGTGCCGACCCGGCGGATCACCGCGACGGGCAACCCGGTCCTGCCGGAGGAGGAGGTCGTCGTCCTCGTCAACGAGGACACGGCGTCGGCGTCGGAGATCGTCGCGGGCGCGCTCCAGGACCGCGACCGCGCGATCGTCGTCGGCGAGAGCACGTTCGGGAAGGGCGTCTTCCAGGAGGTCCTCGAGCTCTCCAACGGCGGGGCGCTCGACATCACGGCGGGCCAGTACTTCACGCCCGCGGGCCGCAACCTCGGGGGCCGCGGCACGGAGCAGGGGAAGGGCATCGAGCCCGACGTGAAGGCGAGCGACGATCCCGAGACCGAGGACGAGGACGAGGCGCTCGACGCCGCGCTGCAGGAGCTGCGCGAGCGGACCTGATGGCGGGACGAGGTCGTCACGGCCGCCCGCGGCGGACCCCGGCGCCGCGCGGCCGCGACGGCGGCGCGGGCCGGGGACGGGCCGGCCGCGACGACGACGGTCCGGCGCCGCGCACCCACGTCGTCGGCGTCGTCGAGCGCGCCGGCAGGCTGCTCCAGGTCGGGCCGCTCTTCGAGCCCGGGCCGCGGATGACGGTCGGCAAGCACCGGGACGCCCGTCCCGGCCGGATCGTCCTCGTGCGCACGCGCGCCGCCGCGCGCGGCGGGCATGCGCGCATCGAGCGCGTCCTCGGCGACCCGGCGAACGCCCGGGACGTCATCGAGGCCCTCATGCTCCACCGGGGGCTCGCGCGCCGGTTCCCGGCGGGCGTCGCGCGCGCGGCGGAGGAGGCGCGCGACGAGGTCCTCCAGGCGGGAGCCGACCCGGCGGGCGGGCACCGCGTCGACCTCACCGGCCTTCCGACGTTCACGATCGACCCGGTCACCGCCAAGGACTTCGACGACGCGGTCAGCGCCGAGCAGCTCGACGGCGGGCGCATCCGCGTATGGGTCCACATCGCGGACGTCACGGCGTTCATCCGCCCGGCGACCGCGCTCGACCGCGTCGCCTTCGAGCGGGGGACGAGCGTCTACGTCCCGGGGGCGGTCGAGCCGATGATCCCCCCGGCGCTCTCGAACGAGGCCTGCTCGCTCGTCCCCGGCGCCGACAGGCTCGCGGTGAGCGTGGAGATGGACTTCGACGGCCACGACGTCGTGCGCGCCGCGTTCCACCGCTCGCGCGTGCGCTCCGATGCGCGCCTCGACTACGACCGCGTCGACCGCATCCTCGAGGGCGCCGAGCGGGCCGAGGAGCCGTGGGCGACGCCCCTCGACCTCGCCCGCCGGGTCGCGGCGGCGCTCGACGAGCGCCGGCTGCGACGCGGCCGCGCGCTGACGGTGGAGAGCGAGGAGCCGGAGTTCACCTTCGAGTCCTCGGGCCACGTCGCGTCGGTGCGCCCGACGGAGGCGACCGAGGCGCACCGCCTCATCGAGCACCTCATGATCGCGGCGAACGAGCAGGTGGCGACGCTGCTCGTCGAGCGGCGCGTCCCGACGCTCTACCGCGTCCACGAGCCGCCCGAGCCGCCGTCGGTGCAGCGCCTGCTCGAGCAGCTCGACTCGCTCGACGTCCCGACGCCCCCGATGCCCCCGCGCATGACGGCCACGCAGGCGGCCGACGTCGTCGCCGACGCCTCGCGGCTCGTCGACGCGCACGTCCGGCGGACGGGTCACGGGCGCCGCGGCCTCACCTCGCTCGTGCTGCGTGCGCTGCAGCAGGCGCACTACTCGCCGGAGCCGCTCGGCCACGCGGGGCTCGGGTCGGAGCACTACTGCCACTTCACCTCGCCGATCCGCCGCGCGCCCGACATCGTGTGCCATCGCGCGCTCCTCGGCTCGCTCGGCGCGGGCGAGGAGCCGCCACGGCGGCACGCGCTCGACGAGCTCGGGGCCTGGACGTCGGCACGGGAGCGCGACGCCGCCTCGATCGAGAGGGCCGCCGACGACGTCGCGCGCGCGTTCCTCCTCGAGCGCCGCATCTTCGAGGACCGCGGGACGAGGGAGTTCGAGGGCGAGATCGTCGGCCTCATCGAGGCGGGGGCGTTCGTCTCCTTCGGCGACGACTTCGAGGGGATGCTCGCCGTCCGCCGGCTCCGCGACGACTGGTACGAGCTCAGCGAGGAGGGGACGGTCCTGCGGGGCAGGGAGGGCGCGCTCCGGCTCGGCGACCCCGTCCGCGTCTTCGTGAAGCGGATCGACACGGCGCGAGGGCGCGTCGACCTCGACCTCGCGTAGTCTGGCTGCGATGGCGAAGGCCCGTCACAAGGCGATGAAGACGTCCGGGGACATCGCGACGAACCGCCAGGCGCGGTTCCGCTTCGAGCTGCTCGACAAGCTCGAGTGCGGGATCGAGCTGGAGGGAACCGAGGTGAAGTCCCTGCGCACGGGCAACGCGCAGCTCAAGGACGGCTTCGTGCGGCTCGACGACGGGCAGCTGTGGCTCCACAACGTCCACATCCCGCCCTACGGTCCCGCCGCGCGGGAGAACCACGACCCGGAGCGCCCGCGGCGCCTCCTCGCGCACCGCCGCGAGATCGACCGCCTCGTCGGCCAGATCAACCAGAAGGGCCTGACGGTCGTCCCGACCCGCATCTACTTCAAGGGCCCGCGCGTGAAGGTCGAGATCGCGCTCGCCCGCGGCAAGGACCGCTTCGACAAGCGCGAGACGATCAAGGCCCGCGACCAGAAGCGCGACACCGAGCGCGCGATGCGCGACGCCGGCTTCGGCTGACCCCGCACCCGCCGAACCGGATTCCTGGGGTGCCATGGCACCCCAGGAATCCGGTTCGGCGTCCCCCGGGCGTCCCCGGGGCGTCAGACGTCGTCGAAGTCGCGCTCGAGGAACGTCGCGTCCATGCCGACCGCGAGGCCCACGAGCAGGACGAGGTAGACCGCGGCGACCCTCGCGCGGACCGCGCGCGGGACGCGGTAGTACTCGCGGCCGCCCTCGGCGTCGCGGGCCTTCCAGCGGCGATAGACGTCGAAGCCGCCGATGAGCGCGATGAGGATGAGCACCGGGCTCGGGAAGGCGAAGACCATGAGGACGACGAGCCCGAGGCCTGCGAACCACATCCACGGCGCGAGCGCCGCCATCGCCCGACCGCCGTCGAGCGGCGTCACCGGAGCGAGGTTGAAGAGGTTGAGGAAGAAGCCGACGAAGGCGAGCGCCTGCCAGTACTCGTCGCCCGTGAGCGCGAAGGGGACGAGGCAGGCGGCCGCGCCGACCGACCCGAGCACCGGGCCGGCGAGGCCGACGCGGGCCTCGACCGCGGCGTCGCGCGGCATGTCCTTCATCGCGATGACCGCCCCGAGGAACGGCAGGAAGACGATCGGCGAGGTGCGCAGCCCCTCGCGCCGGAGCTGGAGGGCGTGTCCCGTCTCGTGCACGAGGAGGAGCGCGACGAGCCCGACGGCGAACGTCCAGCCCCAGATGAGCGAGTAGGCGCCGATCGAGACGAGCATCGACGCCGACGTCGTGAGGAACTTCGCGCCCTTGAGCAGGACGACGAGGCCCTTCCCGAACTTGAGGAGGAACGCGGCGGCGACGAAGAGCGGGCCGAGGAGCCGGCGGGCGCGCTCGCGCCCCGACTCCTCGGAGCCGCCGAGCGGGGTCGGCGGGACGGCCGGCTCCGGCGTCTCGGTCGGGCTCGCGGAGCCGGCGACCGGCGGCAGCCAGCCGCCGGGCGGGGTGGGGGAGGGCGTCGTGCTCATCCGCGGGTGGCGAGGACCTCCTCGGCCGCCGCCTCCGCCTCCCCGAGACGCGCCTTCACGAGATCGAGGCCGGCGCCCCAGAAGCCGGGATCCTCGAGGTCGAGGCCGGCGATGCGGCCGAGGTCCTCGGGCGCGCGGGACCCGCCGGCCGCGAGCATGTCGATGTAGGACGGGACGAAGGACTCGCCCTCGTCGAGGTAGCGCTGGTAGACGGAGAGCGCGAGGAGCTGGCCGTAGGCGTAGGCGTAGACGTAGCCGGGGCTCCCGATGAAGTGCGGGATGTAGGACCACCACAGCGCGTAGTCGTCGGTGAGCTCGACGGCATCGCCGAGCAGCTCGTGCTGCGTGGCGATCCACAGCTCGCCGAAGCGGTCCGCCGACAGCTCGCCCTCCTCGCGCCGGGCGCTGTGCACCGCGTGCTCGAACTGGTTCATCGCGACCTGCCGGAAGACCGTCGCGATCGCGTCCTCGAGGTTGGAGGCGAGGAGCGAGAGGCGCGACTCCGCGGTGTCCGCCTCGCCGAGGAGGCGCCGGAAGACGAGCGTCTCGCCGAACACCGACGCCGTCTCGCAGACCGTGAGCGGGGTGTGCTGCTCGAAGATGCCGCGGTCGACGGCGAGCGCGGCGTGGAGCCCGTGGCCGAGCTCGTGTGCGAGCGTGAGGACGTCGCGACGCTGCGACGTGTAGTTGAGGAGGAGGTAGGGGTGCACCGACGGCGTCGTGTAGGCGCAGAACGCCCCGCCGCGCTTGCCCGGCCGGACCGGCGCGTCGATCCAGCTCTCGTCGAAGAACCGCCGCGCGGTGTCCCCGAGGACGGGCGAGAAGTCGTCGAAGGAGCCGAGGACGAGGTCGCGCGCGTCGGCCCAGCCGACCTCGGGCTCGTCGCCCGTCACCGCGGCGGCCCGGTCGTAGTCGGCGATGCGGTCGAGGCCCAGGAGGCGCGCCTTGAGGCGGTACCAGCGCCGCGGGATCTCGTAGGCGTCCTTCACCGCCGAGACGAGGGCCTCGACGCTCTCGTCGCTCGCCTCGTTGGCGAGGTTGCGCGAGCTGATCCACGTCGGGTAGCTGCGCAGACGGTCGTCGACCGCCTTGTCGTGCAGGAGCGTGTTGAAGAGGTAGGCGCGCGTCCGCAGCCCGGGGCGCAGCGACGAGGTGACCGCCTCGGCCGCCGTCCGCCGGACGTCGCGGTCCCCGGACTGCAGGCGGCTGAGGGCGACGTCGAGGGCGACGGGCTCGTCGACGTCCGGCAGATCGACCTCGATCGCGCTCGTGAGCTCGCTGAAGAGACGCACCCACGCGTCGCGGCCCGTGACCGCCTTCTCGGCGAGGAGCTTCTCCTCCGGCTCGCTGAGCAGGTGCGGGCGGTACCGGCGGGCGGTGCGGAGGTGGTGGCGGCAGGTGTCGAGCCCGTCGGCCTGCAGGAGCTCCTCGGCGCGCGCGTCGTCGAGAGCCGCCCACTCGAGGTCGAAGAAGAGGAGCGTCGTCTCGATGTGCGTCGCGCGCTCCTGGACCCGCTGCATGAGCGCGCCGTTCTCGGGCGACTGGGTGTCGGCGCTGAAGCGCAGGGAGGCGTAGGACCCGGCCCGGGACACCTTGTCGTGGATGTCGGCGAGCTCGGTCATCGCCGCGGCGAGTCCGGGGCCGTCGATCTCGGCCACCTTGCCGGCGTGGGCCGCGGCGAAGGCCGTCGCCTTCTCCGCGGCCTCGTCGAGGAGGCGGTCGACCCCGGCGGGGCCGTTCCCGTCCACGAGGTGCTCGAGGTCCCAGGCGACGTCGTCGGGTGAGGTCGTGCTCATGGCGTCAAGGCTACGTGACCCGCCTGGCGCACCGGTCGCGCGGCGGTGTCGCCGAACGACGGAGGGGCGGGCCTCTCGGCCCGCCCCTCGTGCGTCGGTGCTGCTGTGCTCCCTGTGCCTAGGAGGCGGGGAACATGTCGGGGAACTGCGCCGCGATGCCGCCCGCGAGGGTGTTGGCGAGCATCGGCATGTGGCCCGCGGCCTCCTGGAGGAGGTCGAAGGCGTTCTCCTCGCCGGCGACCACCGCGTCGATCGCGGCGAACGTGCCGTCGACGTGCGGCTTGAGCGCCTCGGCGACCGCGTCGGCCGGGAGGTTCGGGTTCGCGCCCTCGAGGAACGCGCCGAAGTCCGTCCGGTAGCCGTCGAGCTTCGTACGAGCCTCCTCGGCGGCCGCGTCGTCACCGGAGGCCTTCGCCTTCGTGTAGTCGACGAAGAAGCCGATGTGGTTGCGCCACAGCGGGAGGAACGCCTCGGCGGCCTCGTCGCCGTAGACCGAGCCGATCGACTCGCTCAGCGCGACCGAGTTCTCGTCGAGGGCAGCAGCGGCGCCCTCGAAGGCCTTCGAGTCGAGGCCGGCGTCGACGCCGGTCGCGACCGCGATGCCCGCGAGGTACTCGTGGTCCATGAGCTGCTTCGTGAGGAGCGCGCGGAGCTCGGAGGCGCCGGCGTCCGCCGAGCCGCTGAAGCGGTCCGGGAACTGCTGGACGATGCCGCCCGCGAGGACCGCGGCCGTCATCGGCATGTGACCCGCGGCCTCGAGGATGCGGGTGTACGTGTCGGGCGAGCCGACGGCGGCGGCGCGGATGACCGCGGCGACCGAATCGACGTGCGGCTTGAGCTCCTCGGCGACGGTCTCGGCCGGGAGGTTCGGGTTCGCGCCCTCGAGGAACGCGCCGAAGTCCGTGCGGTAGCCGTCGAGCTTCTCGAGGGCCTCCTTGGCGGCGGCGTCGTCCTCGCCGGCCTTGGCGGCGGCGTAGTCGACGAAGAAGCCGATGTGGTTGCGCCACAGCGGCAGGAAGGCCTCGCCCGCCTCGTCACCGTAGACGGAGCCGATCGCCTCGGAGAGAGCGACGGAGTTCTTGTCGAGGGTGCCGGCGGCGGCCTCGAACTGCGGCGAGTCGAGCCCGTTGCCGAGGCCCTGGCCGATCGCGATCGAGGCGAGGTAGACGTGCTCGGTGAGTCCGGCCGTCAGGGTCGCCCGGAGCTCGGCGGCGCCGGTCTCCGTGGGGCTGCCCTCGGCAGCGCCCGAGTCGTCTGCGGCGGGCGTGGCCTCGGCGGTGTCCGGCGAGTCGTCGTCGTCATCGCCGCAACCGGCGACGACGAGGCCCGTCGCGATGAAAAGACTCGCGAAGAGCATCAGGAACAGCTTGCGCATAACGCGTGCGTCCTCCATTGGTGTCAGTAGGTGGTCTCCCGCGTCCACCCGGTGGGCGACGCTTGTGGGGGCATTCGGGGCGGGGCTCGGGCGCGGATCATTCGCGGGACCGGGAAACCCCCTCAGAGCCGTGTTTCGGCGCCACCTTGGCGCGGTCCCGCTCCAAGCCGACCGCTTGGAGAGACCCGTGCCGAGCGCTACAATGTCGGAGCACGACATCCACGGGGACGACAGGCTTCGACGTGGTCGACTCCGTTCGGATGGTTGCGAGCCGAGGTTCCGGATGGCCTCGTAAAACCCCGGAACAACCAATACGTGCGGACTCTCACGAGTACGCCCTCGCCGCTTAGTCAATAGCTAAGCCGTGAGGTTCTGGCCCCCGCCAGCCGGCCGCGGGGATCGCCGGAATCAGATGCCGGCTCACCTGGGGAGGTTCGCTCCCGCCGAACCAGGGACATCTTCAGGGAGCTGGTCCCGGGAGACCCTGCCAGCGAGGCGACCCCGGGACGAGATCAGAACGCTGGCTACGCTCGTAGACGCCATCTGCACGCGATCGCGGACGTGGGTTCGATTCCCACCGTCTCCACTCCCGAGGGCCCCGCGCAAGCGGGGCTCTCGCCGTTCCGGGGCCGGAGCGGCGTCCCGCCCGGCGGCGCCGGCGCGAGCGCTGCCGCGCCGCATTGTCTGCGCACGCCAACGCACTTGTGTCCCGGCGATGGAACGGCGGAGGGGCGACGTTGGGACGCTCGCCCGAGTCGTGTCACCGCACGGAGAGAGCGAGAGAGGCCCCCAGGCCCCGCCGGCGCCGGACCCCGAGGTCGGCGAGATGCTCGACGCGCTCGCCGACGCGCTCCGCGCGGCCGCCGAGGACCGGTCCATGTCGCACCGGCTCGCGCGCGCGGGGACGGTGGCGACGCTCGAGGTGACCGACCTCGAGCGGACGATCACCGCCGTCTTCGACCGCGAGCCCGTCGAGGTGCTCGACGAGGACGTCGCCGACGCGGAGTCGCGCATCAGCGGCCCGTCCGCCGCCTGGCGGGAGGTCTTCGAGGGACGCGACCTCTACTCGGCCCTCGCGGCCGGGGACCTCCAGTTCGAGGGGCGGGTCCGCAAGTTCCTGCGCGTCGTCCCGGTCATCACGACGATCTACGACGACGCGACGTCTCCCGGCGACGGCGACCGGGCGGTGCCTCCGGAAGCCATGCCCGTCGAGCCGGAGCGGACGGCGCACGCGGGCGACGCCGAGCAGCGCGAGCTCCTCGAGCAGGCGTCGGAGTACGAGCACTTCTCCGGAGCCGTCGCCGTCGAGGAGCCCGAGCCCGGGGACTTCTGGTCCGTCGAGTGCATCGACGTCCACAAGGCCTTCGGCCGCAACCGCGTCCTCAACGGCCTCGACCTCGGCGTCCCCGAGGGGCTCATCACGGTCATCCTCGGTCCGTCCGGCACCGGCAAGAGCGTGCTCCTCAAGCACGTCACCGGGCTGATGTTCCCGGACGCCGGCGACGTCATCGTGCACGGCCGCTCGGTCCCGGGCCGCCGGCGGTCCGAGCTCTTCGAGATGCGGCGCGGCTTCGGCGTCCTCTTCCAGGACGGCGCCCTCTTCGGCTCCATGAACCTCTACGACAACGTCGCCTTCCCGCTGCGCGAGCAGACGAACCAGAGCGAGGAGGAGATCCGCGAGACGGTCATGCAGCGGCTCGAGGAGGTCGGCCTCGCGGCGGCCGTCGAGCGCATGCCGAGCGAGCTGTCGGGCGGGATGCGCAAGCGCGCCGGGTTCGCCCGCGCCCTCGTCCTCGATCCGGACATCGTCATGTTCGACGAGCCGGACTCCGGCCTCGACCCGGTGCGGACCGCCCTTCTCTGCGACGTCATCCGCAAGGTCCACAGCGAGCACGGCGGCACGTACATCGTCATCACGCACGACATCGCCTCCGCGCGGCGCCTCGGCGACTACATCGCCGTCCTGTGGAAGGGACGCATCGTCGAGTCGGGCGACGCGCGCAGCATGTTCGAGTCCGAGAACCCGTTCGTCCGCCAGTTCCTCGGCGGTGAGTCCGCAGGCCCGCTGGGGATGGAGTGACGTGGCCGGCGCACCAGTCACCGCCCGACCCCGCGAAGGGCGCGCGGACGCCGTCGCCCTTCCCGAGGAGGAGTCCGGCGCCATCACCGGGGCCTACGGGGTGTGGGCGATCCTCGTCCTCACCGGTCGCACCCTCGTCTCGATCGTCACGCCGCCGTTCAGCTGGCGCGGCGAGTTCGTCGACCAGGCGTGGACGCTCTTCAAGCGCGCGTCGATCCCGGCGGCCGCCTCGGCCTTCGCCTTCGGATACGGCGCCCCCGGCATCCAGGGGACGAGCATCGTCGAGCGGCTCGGCGACATCTCGCGCGTCGGCGGCATCGTCGGCTCGGCGACGATCCGGGAGCAGGCAGTGTGGATCACGGCGATGGTCGTCGCGGGCGTCGTCGGGACGGCGATCACCGCCGATCTCGGCGCGCGCAAGGTGCGCGACGAGATCGCCGCGCTCGACGTCATGGGCGTCGACGTCGTCCGCCGCCTCGTCGTGCCGCGCGTCCTCGCGATCACGGTGCTCATGCCCGCGATGGGCATCGTCGTGATCGTCACCGAGTTCTACGGGATCATGCTCGCCTACCTGCAGTTCGGGGGTGAGGCGGGGGCGTACGTCGAGGCGGGGGCCTACAGCTTCACGCCCGTCGACATCTTCATGTTCCTCGCGAAGACGACGATCGTGGGGCTCATCGTCGGCGTCGTCTGCTGCTACAAGGGCATGCACGCCTCCGGCGGGCCGATGGGCGTCGGCCGGGCGGTCAACCAGGCCGTCGTCATCTCGTTCGTCCTCGCGTGGGTCCTCAACTACGCGTTCAACTCGACGTACCTCGCCCTGTTCCCCGACGCCCAGACGCTGAGGTGACGGGATGGCGACGCCGCAGGAGAGCGTGACGGCACGGGCGACGCGAGCCGTCCGCTCGGCCGTCTCCGAGGCAGGCGAGATGGCGCTCTTCTCGGTCCGGGCGATCGGCTACGCCCCCGGGTCGCTGCGCTACTTCGCCGAGATCCTGCGGCAGTGCTCGCTGCTCATCCTCGGCTCGACGCTCGTCATCCTCTTCCTCGACCTCATCATCGGGGCGGAGTGCGCGCTCTACTTCGTCTACCTCACGCGCCCGCTCGGAGGCACCGACTACACCGGCTTCTTCGAGGTGCCGTGCGGCATCAACGAGCTCTTCCCGGCCGTCTTCGGCTACGCGTTCGCGGCGAAGGTCGGCTGCGGCCTCGTCGCGGAGATCGGCTCGATGCGGATCAGCGACGAGATCGACGCGCTCGAGTCCGTCGGCATCGACCCGATGCGTCACGTCGTCGGCACGCGGCTCATCGCCGTCATCATCTTCGTCCCGCTCGTCTACGTCGTCGCGATCCTCGCGGGACTCCTCGGCGGCTACCTCACCGCGGTCGTGCAGATCGGGGAGCTCACGCCCGCGAGGTACTTCGAGGGCTACTGGGCGAGTCAGGACCTCGTCGACAACCTCAACTCCCTCATCAAGGCGATGTCGATGGCGGTCGGCATCGCGCTCGTGGGGATGTTCTACGGCTACAGAGCCGCCGGCGGTCCGGTCGGGGTCGGCAACGCCGTCGCCCGGTCGATGATCGTCAACCTCATCTGGATCCACTTCATCGGGGCGCTGTGGTCCGCCGTGTTCTTCGGCCAGGGGGCGCGATTCCCCATCGGGGGCTGAGACATGGCGGGACGATTCGCAGCGGTCGTCGGCATCGTCGGTCTCCTCGTCGTCGTCGCGGTGCTCATCGGGAACGCGACGTCGAGCGGCGGCCACACCCTCCGCGCGACGTTCGACAACGTCATCCAGCTCACCGGCGGCCAGGAGGTGCGGATGGCCGGGCGCAAGGTGGGGGAGGTCGGCGACATCGATCTCGTCGCCGGGCGGCCGGTCGTCGAGCTGCGCATCACCGACGACGAGGTGTGGCCGCTCCCGCGCGGGACGACGCCGCGCATCCGCTGGGGCAGCACGACGAGCTACCTCATCCGCTACGTCGAGCTCGAGCCCGGCCCCGCGGACGCTCCGCCGCTTCCCGACGAGGGGCTCCTCTCGCGCGTCGAGACGCAGACGCCCTTCGAGCTCGATCAGGCCTACCGCATCTTCCGCGGCCGCACCGACCGCGACCTGCGGCGGGTCGTGAGCCGGACCGCGGACACCGTCGACGACAAGGGCGAGGACATCGACCGCGGCCTGCGGTCGGTGCCCGGTGGCCTCGACGAGACGGGTGACCTCCTCGGCCGCTTCGCGAGCGACGAGGCCTCGCTGCGCACGCTCGCGGTCGCCGGCGACGCGACGCTCAGCGCCCTCGCCGCCCGCGAGGGGGACATCCGCGGGATGGTGACCGGCGCCGCGGGGACCTTCGACGAGCTGGCGGCGACCGCCGACGCGCAGCAGCGCGCGCTCGACCGGCTGCCGCGGACCCTCGCGACGAGCAGGGGCACCCTCGACCGCCTCGACCGCTCGATCGACGGCCTCGAGGGGCTCGTCGACGACATGCGAGAGGGCGCTCCCGCCCTCCGCCGCCTCGCCTCTCCCGCGCGCCGCGCCCTCGGCGAGCTGCGCCGGGTGGCGCCGGTCGCGACGAGCACGCTCGCCCGCGGCACGCGGGCGGCGGGCCCGCTGCGGGCGCTCCTCGACACGGGGACGGCGACGCTCCCCGACCTCGGTGACAGCCTCGCCGCGTCCGTCCCGAGCCTGCGGTGCGTCCGGCCGTATGCCCCGGAGATCGTCGGCTTCCTGCAGACCTGGAACGGCCAGACGGCGAACTACGACGCGCTCGGCCACTACGCCCGCTCGCACCCGCTCACCGCGATCCCGCAGATCCTCCCGGGCTCGACGCTCACCCCGCACCAGGTCGTCTCGACGACCCACCTCGACTACGCGATGCCACGGCCTCCGGGCCTCAACGCGGGGCAGCCCTGGTTCCTCCCGGAGTGCGGCGCCGGACCGGGCGCCCTCGACGCGCGCACCGATCCCGAGACGACCGGAGAGGGGCGGTGATGCTGAGGCTCGCCGTCATCGTCGCGCTCGTCGCCGGCGCCGGTCTCGTGCTCGGCATCAGCGGGATCGGGAGCGGCTCCGACGACTACGAGATCGCCGTCGAGCTCGAGGACGCCGCCGGCCTCATCGAGGGCTCCAACGTCCGCGTCGACGGCGTCCCCATCGGGCGGGTCGTCGAGCTCGACGTCGACGACCGCGACGTCGTCCGCGCGGAGCTCCGCCTCGACGACGAGGTCGCGCCCGTCGGTCGGGACGCGCGGGCGACGGTCGAGATCGACGGCCTCTTCGGCGAGCGCTACGTCGCGATCGACCGCGGCGACGTCACGCGGCCCGAGCCGTCGGGCGTCGTCATCCCGGCGAGCCGCACCGCGGTCTCGCCGCGCCTCGACGACCTCGTCGACGCCCTCGACCTGCCGACGCGACGCGCGCTCCAGGTCTTCCTCGCCGAGCAGGGGACGGCCCTCGTCGGCCGCGGCGAGGACCTCGCCGAGACCCTCTCCGCGCTGCCGCCGGCGCTCTCGAGCACCCGGCGCCTCGTCGGCGAGTTCGCGGCCGACAACCGTCGCCTCGGTCTCCTCATCGAGCAGAGCGACCGCGTCCTCGCCTCGGTCGCACGCGAGCGCGACGACCTCGGACGGCTCGTCGGCGAGGCGGGGCGCGCCCTCGGGACGCTCGCCGACCGCCGCGACGAGCTCGGCGACACGATCGTGCGGGCACCCGCGACCCTGCGGTCCGCGCAGCGGACGCTCGCGGCGCTGGAGGACGCCGCCGAGCCGCTCGGTCCCGCCGCGCGAGGACTGCGGGAGACGGCGCCGCGGCTCACGCAGACGCTCGACGCCGTCCCGGGCTTCGCGCGGGCGGCGATCCCGACGCTCGAGACGGTGCGCGACGTGTCACCCGCGCTGGAGCGGCTCGGTCGGCAGGGCGCCCCCGTCGTCGCGCGGCTCGAGGGGCTCGCCGCCCAGCTCACGTCGTACTCGGACGCCGCCGACCCGTTCACCGACACCCTCGACCGGGCGAGCAACGACGTCTTCGGCGTGATGGAGGGCTGGGCGCGCGCGACCCAGGGGCGCGACCGCGCGAGCCACGTCTTCCGCTTCGGCCTCAGCCTCAGCCCCGTCGCCTTCGGCGGGATCATCCCGGCGCTCGCGCCGGAGCCGGAGCGCCGCGGTCGCGGTGACGCCGGCGAGTCGCCCGCCTGGCCGGCGCCACCCGCCAGCTCCCCGGAGCCGCCGCGACCGAGCCGGCCGCAGGCTCCGGAGGCGCCGGGGCCCGCCCCGGCGCTGCCGCTGCTCGACGAGCTGCCGTCGGCACTCGAGGACCTCGATGAGGAGCTGCCCCCTCTCCAGCAGCTCCCGAAGGTCATCAAGGGCCTCGGCGGTCTCGTCGGCGGCGGCGCAGGAACGCCGCCGCGGAACGACCGCAACGACCTCCTCGACTTCCTGCTCGGGCGATGAGACGGCTCTTCGACCCCCCGGCCAGCCATCGCGCGTCGCCCGCGACGGTCGTCCTCGCCGCGCTCGTCACGTTCGCCGTCCTCGCCGGCCTCGTGTACTTCGCGGCGGTCGCCCCGCGCGGGGTCCCCGGCGCCGACTACTACGAGGTCGACGCCGAGTTCGCCACGACGGCGGAGATCCGGGAGCTCTCCGCGGTCCACGTCGCCGGCCGTCGCGTCGGGCAGGTGAGCGAGGTCGCGCACGACGGGGAGAAGGCGATCGTCACGCTCCAGCTCGACCCCGCCGAGCGCTACCTCGCGGCCGACACCACCGCGCGGATCCGCCTCAAGAACCCGGTCGGGGCGAAGTACATCGAGGTGACGCCGGGCACGGGCGGCGGCGAGCTGCGCGACGGCGCGCGGATCCCCGTCGACCGCACCACCGCCTCGGTCGACTACAGCCGCCTCCTCGAGGCGTTCGATCCCGAGACGCGCGAGGCGCTGCAGGGCACGGTCGGGGGACTCGGCGGCGGCTTCCTCGGGCGGGGGCAGGATCTCAACGCCGCGCTCGGGCGCTCACCGGACCTCCTGCGCGACACGGACGCGCTCGCGGACGGCGTCCTCGCCCGGGACGGCGCGGCGCGGCGATTCGTCCCGTCAGCGCAGGTGCTCGCCGAGGCGTACGACCCGGTGCGCGAGGAGCTCGCCGAGGGCTTCGACCCGGAGGCGCGCGCGCTCGCGCCGTTCGCCGACGAGGGCGAGGCGACGCGCTCGACGCTCGAGCAGGCGCCGCCGGCGCTCACCTCGCTGCGACGCGGGCTCGACCGCGCCCACCCGCTCCTCGGCGAGACGGAGGCGTTCGCGCACGCCGCGCGGCGGCTCACCCGTCCCGCTCCGGCGGCTCTGCGCGAGGCGACGCTCCTCCTGCGCGAGGCGCGCCCGGCCCTGGACTCCTCGCGCCCGCTCCTCGTCGCGACGCGGTCGGCCGTCGACCCCGCGCTCGGCTTCCTCGATGACCTCGATCCGCTCATCGTCCCGACGATCCGCGGTCTGCGCGACCAGACCCCGCCGCTCCTCGAGTTCGGCACGCGGGCCTGCGACGTCCTCAACTGGGGCACGACCTGGCGCAGCGCCCTCGCCTACGGCGTCCCGACCGACACCGACCCGCTGAGCGACCTCGACCAGGGCCAGGGGATCGGCCTCCTCAACAGCTTCCGCGTGCTCGCCGTCCCGCCCGACGACGAGGAGGCCTTCCTCCCCGACGCGGAGGCGACCGGGACGGCGGCGATCGGGCGAAACCCCTATCCCGCGCCGTGCGAGGCGAAGGACGACAGGCTGCCGCGGCCATGAGCCCTCTCCCCGACAAGCTCCGCGACATCACGGACCCGTATCCCGCGGCGTCGCGTCCCAACCACTTCCGCAACGGGGCGATCCTCATCGCGCTCACGGTGCTCGTCACCTACAGCGCGATCCGGGCGGACCTCCCGCTCATCCGCGGGGTCCCCGGGGACCCGGTGCGGGCGGAGTTCAGCGCCGTCAACCAGGTCGACGACGGGACGGTCGTCCGCGTCGCCGGCGTCGAGGTCGGCACCGTCGAGAAGGTCGAGCCCGGCTCCGACCCGCGCCGGTCGTCCCTCGTCACCCTGCGCATCACCGACGACGACGTCACCGTGCGCCGCGACGCGCGGGCCAGGGTGCGCTGGAAGACGCTCCTCGGCGGCGACGTCTTCATCGACCTCGATCCCGGCTCGCCGTCGGAGGAGGAGCTCGGCGACGCGACGATCCCGATCGAGAGGACGGCGAGCCAGGTCGAGATCGACGAGGTGCTCCAGCCCTACGACGGCGGGACGGAGCAGGCCCAGCGCGACGTGCTCGAGGGCCTCGCGGCGACGACGCGCGACCCCGAGGGCGTGCGCGAGACGATCGACGCGCTCCCCGCTCTGCGCACCGTCGCGCGCGGGATGCACGCGGCGCAGGGCGAGGTGCCCGACGACGTGCGCGAGCTCGTCGAGAGCACTGCGCGCGTCGTGGAGTCGCTGGGCCGCGACACCCGGGGGCTGCAGGACCTCGTCGCGGGGGCGAACCGCACGCTCGCGGCGACGAACGCGCGGCGTGAGGAGCTCGGCGACGTCATGGAGCTCTCACCCGGCACGCTCGACGAGACGGAGGCCACCATGACCCGGCTGCGGACGACGCTCGACGCGCTCGACCCGCTCGTCGACGACCTGCGCCCCGGTGTCCGCCGGCTCCCGGCCACGGCCCAGGACGTCGTCCCCGCGCTCGCGGAGACCGATGCCCTGCTCGAGGAGGCCCGTCCGGTCCTGAGGCGCGCACGGCCGGCGCTCGCGGCGCTCGAATCGGCGAGCCGCACCGGCACCCCGCTGCTCCGCGGCCTCGAGCCCGTCGCCCGCCGGCTGGGCGACGAGGTGGTCCCGTTCCTCGAGCGCCGCGACGACGAGACGAAGCTCCGCAATCTCGAGGCGATCGGCCCGTTCTTCTCGGTCGTCAACATGGGCGCCGCCGAGTTCGATCCGCGCGGCTACCGGCTCCGGCTCTCCGTCCCGCCGGGCACGAACAGCGGCTTCGCGCTCCCGGAGGCGACGCGGGCCTACGCGCGCAGCTGCCGGGAGTCGGCGCCCGCTCGCGCCGACGCGCTCTGCCCCTCGCTCGCGCGCGTGGCGATGCGCAGCTGGTTCGCGCCGACGCGGAAGGGGGGACGATGAACGTCGATCGTGAGCGGCTCGCGCTCGAGGTGCGGCGCGCCCGCCGGCCGTTCCTCGTGCTGCTCGCCCTCGTCGTCGCCGCGATCGCGAGCCTGCTCGTCATCCTGCGTGGCAACGGCCTCAACCTGCCGTGGGAGGGGACGTACACCACGTCCGTCGCGCTGGAGGACGTCGCGGGACTCGTGCCTCAGGCGCACGAGGTGCGGCTCAAGGGCGTGAGCGTCGGCCGGGTCGACGACGTCTCCGTGCGCGGCGACGCGGCGGTCGTCACCCTCGCGATCGACGAGGAGCACGGCCCGCTCTACCGCGACGCGCGGGTGAGCCTGCGGCCGAAGACCCCGCTCGAGGACCAGTACGTGAACATCACCGATCGCGGCACCCCGGCCGCCGGCGAGCTCGGGGAGGACGACGTCCTCTCCGGCGAGCGCACCCGGCGGTACGTCGACATCGGTCGCGTCCTCGACGTCTTCAACGCGGACACGCGCGTGCGCGTCGAGCAGGCGATCGACGCCGCCGGCCGCGGGCTCGGCGACCACGGCGACGACTTCAGGTCCGCGCTCGTCGAGCTCGCCCCGTTCCTCGAGGAGGCGCAGCGTCTCACGCGCGAGATGGCGGTGCGCGAGAAGCGGACCGCGCGCCTCATGCGCAGCTTCCGCCTCATGAGCGAGGAGCTCGCCGGCCGCGACGACGATCTGCGCAGGCTCGTCCGTGGCGGCGCCGAGACCCTCACCGAGGTCGGCGCGGTGGACGCGCAGCTCCAGGCGACGCTCGCCGAGCTGCCGCCGATGATGCGTCGCACCCTCAGCAGCTTCCGCACGGTCCGCTCGGTCGCGGACGAGCTCGATCCCGCGTTCGTCGCCCTCCAGCCCGCCGCCCGGGCGATGCCCGAGGGGCTCGAGGCGCTCGAGGACTTCGGCGAGGCGGCGCGCCCCGGTCTCGCCGCGCTGCGCCGGCCGCTCGACGAGCTCGACGAGCTCGTCGGCGAGACGACGCCGACCGCTCGCGCGCTCGCGACCTCCTTCCGGCGGCTCGCGCCGATCCCCGACCGGCTCGAGCGGGTCCTCGCCCAGGTCGCGCCGTGCGAGGACGCGCTCGGCAAGTTCTTCCACAACACGATCTCGCTCGGGAAGTTCAGCGACAGGCGCTCGCTCGTCATCCGCGGGCAGACGGTGCTCGCCGGGGGGCCGCTCCCGCAGCCGAACCAGCGGCCGGCCCCGAGCTGCGTCCCAGGAGGGCCGGAGCGATGACGTCACAGCAGCGACTTCGCGTCCTCTGGCTCTCGCTCTTCGTCGCGACGACCGCCGGCGCCGGTCTCTACCTCCTCCACATCGTCGGCTTCAACGTCGTGCCCTTCCGCGACCACTACGAGGTCCGGGCGGCCGTCCCGAGCTCGGTCGCGATCGCGCAGTACGCCGACGTGCGCCAGGCCGGCGTGACGATCGGGAAGGTGTCGGAGATCGACGAGGGCCCGGACGGGACGACCGTCCTCGGCCTCCGGCTCGACCCGGACCACGGGCCGATCCATCGCGACGCGACGGTCCTCATCCGGGCGAAGAGCATCGCCGAGGAGAACTACGTCGAGCTCGACCCGGGAAGCGCGCGCGCCGAGGAGGTGCCCGAAGGCGGCATCCTGCCGGTCGAGCGGGCGCTCGAGGCGACGCAGAACGACGACGTCTTCTCGATCTTCGACCGCGTCCGCCGGCGCGACCTGCGCCGGTCGCTCGCCGGGCTCGACGAGGGCCTCGACACGGGGCGCGCCCTCAACGGGACGCTGCGCGCGACGTCCGACCTCACGGAGGACGCGGCGCCGTTCGCCGACGTGCTCGCCAGGGAGCGCGAGCACGTGGGCGCCGTCGTCGATGCGTTCGGGCGGGTGAGCCGGGCCCTCGGGGAGCGCTCCGGCGCGATCCGCACGTTCACCGCGCGGGCGAAGACGGCAGCCGAGGCCGTCGCGGCGCGCGACGCGCAGCTCCGCTCGACGCTCGAGCAGCTCCCGAGCTTCCTCGCCCAAGCGCGCTCGACCGCCCGTCGGCTCGACGGGTTCTCGCTCGAGGCGACCCCCGTCATGCGCGACCTGCGGCTCGCGACGGAGGATCTCGTGCCGGCGGTGGAGGACCTGCTCCCCGGCGCCCGCGCCGGCCGGGACGCGGTGCGCGAGCTCGACCGCTTCGCACGGGCGGCGGAGCCGACGATGCGGAGCCTCACGCCGTTCTCGCGCGCCGGCAGCGGCTTCACGGGTCCGTTCGAAGCGGTGCTGCGGGAGATCAACCCCGTCGCCGCGTACGCGAGGCCCTACCACCGCGAGATCACGAACTACTTCGCGACCTCCGGGGCGGCCGTCCAGGTGAAGGACGAGATCGGCCATGTCGCGCGGGTGATCCTCCCGATCACGAAGACGAACTTCGCCGGGATGCTCCATCCGGCCGTCGACGAGTGGCTGCAGGAGATCTCGGGGCCCCTCGACGAGCGGGCGACGAACGCGTTCCCGCGTCCCGGCGAGTCCGGCGGTGCCGACGGTCCCTTCCGCGGCACCTACCCGCGGCTGACGGCCGAGCCGTCCTACGGCCGCTGATCGCTGCTCACCAGCGACGCGAGACGAAGGGCGGTGCGCAGCTCGAGCGGGCGCACGCGGAGGTCGCGCCCGAGGAGCTGCTCGAACCGTCGGATGCGGTAGGCGACGGTGTTCTCGTGGACGCCGAGGCGGACCGCGGCATGACGGTAGCTGCAACGCTCGTCGAGGAAGACGGCGGCGGTCTGGCGCAGTCGCGCGACCGCGGCCGTCCGCTCGGCGAGCGCGCCGAGCTCGTCCGCGACGAAGCGCGCCGCCTCGTCGCGGTTCTCCGTGAGGAGCGCGTCGAGCGCGACAGCGGCGTACGGGTGGTGCCGGCCGGCGGGGGCATGCGCGAGCCGGGCCACGCGGCGCGCGATCATCGCCTCCTCGTGGCTGCGGCGGAACCCCTCGAGCCCGGCGCCCGGTCGGCCGGTCGCGACGTGGAGGCCGCAGCGCCCGGCGACGGCGAGGTCGTCCGGGATGTTGTCGAGTGCGGGCGCGTCCCGGAAGCCGGCCCAGCACGCGAGGTGCCGGCCGAGGGGGACCGCGAGGTGGTCGCTCGCGCCCATGAGCGTCGCGATGCTCCCCGCGAGGTTCTCCATCGCCGTGAAGATGCCCTCGCCGCCGTCCTGCTCGCCGTCGTCGCTCCAGACGACCCAGGCGACGTGGCCTCGCTCGAGCTCGTAGCGCAGGCGGGCGCTCGAGCGCCCCACCTCCACGGGGCCGCCCTCGAGGATGGCGCGGACCTCGCCGACGCGCACGGCCGACGTGCCGCGCATCCACCGGTCACGCTCCTGGGCGTAGAAGGCGAGGAGCCGTCCTTCGAGCGCCTCGACCCACGCGAACAGCCAGTCGTTGAGGTACTGGAAGCTCCCGGCCAGCTCGCCGGCGTCGGACGTCCGCTCACCGACGTCCTCGAGCCACACGTGGGTGAGCCGCGCCTGGGCGACGCGGTAGGCGTGCTGGAGGACGTCGAGGCCCGTCCCGCGGCGGACGAACTCGCTCGCGTACGCGAGCGCCTCCGGCGGCGGCGTCGCGACGGAGGCGCGCGTCCCGTCCTGCAGCATCGCCCGGATCATCGCGAGGTTCGCCCGCGTGCTCGCGAACGTGCCCTCGTAGAGCTCGTCGTCGATCTCCGGGATGTGCTCGTGGATCTCGTCGGTGAGGTCGTGCGCGATCGCGTCGATGCGCCGGCCCATGCTCGCGACGACGTCGTCCACCACCGTTCGGCTCATCACCGCCGGCGCCGTGGTGCGCGATCGCATCCAGCCTCCTCCCGTGAGACTCCTGACGTGCCAAGAGTACGTCAGCCGGCGGGGTGGATCAAGGCGAAACGCGACAGTCGTGGCAGAGAATCGCGGCACGCGTCGCCCCGCCCCCGGTGAGTGTGGATCTACCCGTCTGACCGCCCGGTCTATCCACGCTCACCGCTGTCGGGCGGGGCGAGACCGTCGGGCGCCTCACCCCGCGCCCGGGTCGCTGCCGCCGCGACGCCCGCCGCCCACCCGGGCGCCCGGCCGCCGGGCGGCGGGGCGACCGCCGAGGCGTCGAGCCCGGCGACGGAGAGGAGCCACGCGACGACGGAGTTCGAGTTCCACATGTCGCCCGCGCCGGCGGCGTCGCGGCCCCAGACGTGCGCCGGGACCTCGCGCGTGAGCGCGATGACCGTGCGCGCGCAGGCGGGGTCCTCCGTGACCCGGACCGGGTCGCCCACGGCCTCGTCCGCGTCGGGGATCACCCCGTCGCGCCAGCAGCGGATCTCGTAGCGGAAGAGGACGAGCCGGCCGGCGACGCGAAGCCCGACGGGCCCCTCGACGACCGCGCCCCGCTCGTCGGAGATCCGGTCCCAGGCCGGCGCCATCTCGACGACGTGGCGCGCCCCGTCGACCGTGATCTCGAGCGCCGCGTGGTAGAGGTCGCACGCGGGCCGGTGCGCGAGCCGCGCGGCGACGGCCTCGAAGACGCGTCCGTTGACGCGCACGCAGCGACCTCCGGCCCCGAGCGGGAGCCAGAGGAGATCGACCGCGGCGAGGGCGTCGGTCACGGCTGGTCCGTCGGCGCCCGGGCGCTGTCGGGCCGGCGCTCCACGGGCAGGCCGGCGGCGAGCCACGCTCGCATCCCGCCATCGACCGCCCAGGCGTTCATGCCGGCGGCGTGGAGCGCGTCGGCCGCCTCGACGGCCTTCGCTCCGGCCCCCGACAGGAGGACGACGGGACGCTCGCGGTCGAGCGTGACCATCTCCGAGGCGAGCTCGTCGAGCGGGATCCTCCGCGCATCGCCCACGCGGAGGAGATCGGCCTCCTCGCCATCACGCAGATCGACGAGCTGGGCACGGTGGTGCTGGATGCGCTCCCAGGCAGTGCGGGGGTGCAGCGTTCGAGCCTCCATGCGCTGCACGCTAGGCCGGTCGCCGCGGCCGACCATCGGCAATTCCCCGCACCGCGGCACCGCGAAGGCCCGCAGCCGTCGATGCGGTGCCGTCGGGGGCGCACGGACCGCGATCAGGTGCCAGGCGCGCCCGGGCGGGGAAGACCGGCTCCATGGGAGAGCCGCCCGGCGAGGAGGACGTCGACCACGGCGCGGTCCGCACGGCGATCGCGACGACGACGGTCGGCAACGCCCCCGCCTTCGGGTTCTCGATCACGATCACCGGCGCCTTCGGGATGCTGAACGCGCTCGTCGGCGACGCCGACGTCCTCGACGTCCTGCTCTTCGGCGTCGCGGCGGCCCTCACGATCGGCCTGGTCCAGGGCGCCGCGACGCGCGGCTTCCGCGCTCGTCTCGGACAGGCGCCCCCCGAGGTGCGGATGCTCGGCACGGCGCAGAGCTTCATCTCGGTCGGCGCCGGCCTGGGCGCCGCCGCGGGCGTCGGGGAGCTGATGAGCGGGACAGCGGCCTGGCCGCTCGGAGCGGCGGCCGCGACCTTCGTCTACCTCGCCGCCGAGACGGCGGAGACCCTCGTCGCCGAGCTCGTCCAGCGGCGCCGGGGCGACCCCGAGGCGGAGGCGGAGAAGGACCCGGACGAGGGCGAGGAGCTGTGACGGGCGCCCCCTCGTCGGCCTGCCCGCCCGGCGCGCCGCCCGAGAGCGGTGAGTGTGGATCCACCCGGCTCACAGCCAGGTGGATCCACACTCACCGCGGCGGTGCGCGTCAGGCCCGCGGGCGCAGGACGACGCGGCCGCCCTTCTCGGGGACGATCGTGATGCCCTGGAGCCGCGGCGCCTCCTCGGGGCCGGCGGGGAGGACCGTCATCCGCGTCACGACCTCGCGGATCGCGACCTCGAGCTCGAGGTTCGCGAGCGACGCTCCGATGCAGCGGCGGATCCCGCCGCCGAAGGGCACGAGGCTGTAGGGCGGGCGCTCGCCCTCGAGGTGCCGCTCGGGGCGGAAGCGCTCGGGGTCGCCCCAGATCCTCGGGTCGTGGTGGGTCGGCGTGAACATCGCGGACACGATCGCCGCCGCCGGGACCGGCTGCCCGGCGATCGTCGTGTCCTCGCGCGCGACGCGCACCGCGTCCCACACCGGCGGGCGGTGGCGCATCGTCTCCGACACGACCGCCCGGAGGTAGCCGTCATCGCCGTCCGCGAGCGTCTCGATGAGCCGGTCCTGCGCGAGCGGGTGGTGCGCGAGGAGGTGCAGGGCCCAGGCGAGCGCGGTCGCCGTCGTCTCGTGGCCGGCGACGACGAGCCCGCGCAGCTCGTCGTGGAGCTCGTCGTCGGTGAAGCCGGGACGACCGTCCTCGTCCGTCGCGGCGAGGAGGCGCGAGAGGACGTCGTCGCCGGCCCCGGCCTCGCCGCGCCGCCGCGCGAGCTCGTCGCCGATGAGCGCGTCGACGCGGCTGCGTCGCCGTCGCAGCTGGCCGCCGGGCGACAGGGGGCCGAGGTCGCGGTGCAGAGGCGGGAAGAAGAGCAGGAGCGTCATGGCCGGGCTGAGGAGCCGGCCGAGCGCGTCACGGAACTCGGCGACGCGGCGGTCGTCCTCGAGCCCGAAGACGAGCCGCAGGATGACGTCGAGCGCGAGCCGCTGGCTCATCGGCCGCACCGCGACCGGCTCCCCGCTCGGAAGCCGGTCAATCTCCTCGCCCACGATCTCGCGCATCCGATCGCCCCAGCGCCGGACCTCGTCGCCGTGGAACGGCGGCAGCAGCAGCTTGCGGTTGCGCAGGTGGCGCTCGCCGTGGGCCACGATGAGCGAGCCCCGGCCGATCCACGGCACCAGGAGCGACGCCGCGGGGCCGCCCTCGAAGCGCTCGCGATCGGTGAGGACCGCCTGGATGTCCGCCGGCTCGGTGACGCAGATGAACGGCCGTCGGGACTCGAAGCGCAGCGTGAAGACGGGGCCGATCTCGGTCGCGAAGCGGCGCGTCGCGCCGATCGGGTCACGGGACAGCCGTCGCAGCGTCCGCAGCCGGCCGCGCGGCCCCGGTGGGCAGTCCCCGCCCGTCCATCGCGGCAGCTCGGTCGGGGGGTCCTGCGCGATCGTCGCCATGGAGGGATCCTATGGACGGCGCACCGGCCGGCCGCATAGCATCCGCGCAGGCGACGACGTGTCGCAGCCGCCCGAGAGGGGAGTCCAGCATGACCGCCGTCGTCCGCAGCCTCGTCATCGTCGCGATCGGCGCGCTCGTGCTCGCGGTCGCCGCGCCGACCGGCGGCTCGGGGGCCGCCGACGCGAAGCCGCGCAAGAAGACGGCCTGCGAGCGCCTGCGCGGCAAGGACCTCGCCCCTGCGAAGAAGCTCAAGGTCGTGAAGCGCACGCGTGACGACGGCTCGATCCGCGTCTACGCGTGCACGCTGCGCGGCGGCCGCGTCCGGGCGGTCGTGCGCTACGTCCCCGAGACGGACTTCGAGGCCGCCGAGGTCGACGTCGACGCGACCGGCGACCGCCACGTCCTGCTGCGCACGACGTTCAGCGATCGCGGCTCCGCGCGCGCGACGACGCTCGTCGACACGCGCACGCTGCGTCGGGTCCGCGTCGCCCGGCAGACGTGCGACCCGCTCGGGGCGTGCACCGGCACGGGCGCCGGCGCGGCCGTCCTGCACCGCTCGGGCGTCCTCGCCGCCGTCGTCGCCGATGCGTCCGTCCCGCCGGTCCCGGGTGCCGTCACGCAGCTCGTGCGCCGTCGGGTCGGCGGCGCCCGCGTCGTGCTCGACGAGGGGCCGGGCATCGCCGACCTCGAGGTGCGAGGCGACGAGTTCGCGTGGACGAAGGACGGGGTCGCGCGGACGGCCCCCGTGCGCTGACGACGTCGCTCGGCGAGCTCGCGAGCCGCAGCATCCGGTCGCTGTGCGACGCGATCCTGCGGCTCGCGGTACGCCCCCGTCGGGGGCTCAGCTCGGGAGCGGGCCTCGCCGCGAGCGGAGGACCGCCGGGTCGTGCCACGGTCGGCCCCGGGTTCGCCGCTCACCGCGCGTGACGGGGAGCGGCTGCCCTGGGTCGGGGTCGGACGCGGTGGCGTCGCTCTTCGTCGCCCGGCGCTGCTGCGTGTCTCGCGCCGCCGGGCCGTCTGCCTTCCTGCGGATGCGTCGCATGCACCTCCCATTGTGGCGCACCGGCGCGACGGGCTCCGTCCGGAGGCCGAGGCGGAGCCGTGAGCGGGCCGGTGCCCTAGCCTGCGCGGCCATGCGCCAGACCCTCCTCGCCGCGGCCGCGGCCCTCGTCGTGACGCTGCTCGCACCGACGGCCGCGGAGGCCGTGCGCGGCGCGACGGGGCCCGGGCTGCGGGCCGGCGTGGGGACGGCCGACATCACCCCGCCGACCGGGTACGTCTTCGGCGGCTGGACGCGGGCCGACCGCACCGGCGAGGGCGTCCACACGCGCCTGCGGGCATCGGCGATCGCCCTGCAGCGCGGCGACCGGAAGGTCGCGCTCGTCGCGATCGACCTGTTCGCGGCACCCGGCGGGCTCGTGAAGGAGGTGGCAGACCGACTCAACGACCTCGGCTACTCCGAGCGCAACGTCCTCGTCTCGGCCTCCCACACCCACGCGGGCCCCGGCGGCTACGCGAACTTCTCGACGCTCAACACCGTCGCGCCGAGCGTCGAGACGATCGATCGCCCCGAGACCTTCGCCGAGCTCCTCGACCCCAAGCCGACCGACCGGCAGCTCTACACGTTCCTCGCCGAGCGGATCGCGCTCGCGATCCGCCGCGCCGACCGCACGCTGCGCCCCGCGGCCGTGGGGTGGGGGGAGGCGCGCCTCACCGACGTCACGAGGAACCGCAGCCTCGAGGCGCACCTCGCCAACCACGGCGTCATCCGCGACCGGGGCGACGGCACGCCGGCCGAGGACACCGAGGGGCCGATCCACACGATCGACCCGGAGGTGAACGTCCTGCGCGTGGACCGCGTCGTGCGCGGCCGGCGCATCCCCATGGGCGGCTGGCTCATGTTCCCCAACCACGGGACGGTCGTCCCCGCGGAGTACCCGTACTTCAACCAGGACCACCACGGCGCGGCCGTGCGCGTCTTCGAGCGCGAGGTGCGGCGCATCGGGAAGGTCCCCGAGGGCCGCGCGGTCGTCGGCGTCTACGGCAACGGCAACGAGGGCGACATGTCCGCCGGCCTGGGGAGCAACGGAGCGCCCTCCATCCGCACGGCCGAGCGCGTCGGCCGGCGCGAGGCGAGGGCGATGGTCGCCGCGTGGCGGACCGCCGGCAAGCGCCTCACGTCGCGCCCGGCGCTCGACCTCCGCTGGACGCGCGTCTGCTTCTGCGGGCAGGAGACGTCCACGGGACGGGTCGCGAGCGAGCCGGTGCCGGGCCTCCCGTTCCTCACCGGCAGCGAGGAGGGCCGCGGGCCGCTCTTCGACCTCACGGGCATCCCGTTCGAGGACCGCCGGGCGGCCTCCGAGGGCTTCACGAGCCAAGGGCACAAGATCGGCGTCCCGGTGGCGGGGACCGACAGCGTCCCGCAGGCCGTGCCGCTGCTCACCGTGCGCGTCCGCGACCGGCTCATCGCCTCGCTGCCGGGAGAGCCGACGGTCGAGGTCGGCCGCCGGCTGCGGGCCCGGGTCCTCGCCGCGATGCGCGAGACGGGCGCGAACGTGAAGCGCGTCATCGTCGCCGGGCTCGCCAACGAGTTCATCCTCTACCTCACGACGCCCGAGGAGTACGAGCGCCAGCACTACGAGGGCGGCTCGACGCTGTACGGGATCAACGCGGCGTCGCTCCTCGCTGACGCCCACGTCGATCTCGCGTCGCGCCTCGTCCGCGGCGATGCGGCCCCCGAGCCGCATCCGTTCGACCCGCGCAACGGCGTCATGGCCGACGCGGCGCCGTTCCCCGCCGGCGCCGCGGAGGGGCGCGTCGTCGGCCAGCCCGCCGACGGGCAGCGCGAGCGGCAGACCGTCACGGTCACCTGGGACGGCGGCCCGCGGGGCCTCGATCGTCCGCTCGACACGCCGTTCCTCCGCGTCGAGCGGCGCGAGGACGGCGAGTGGACGGAGCACACCGACGACCTCTGGCTCGACGTCCGCTGGCGCGTCGACGCCCGCGGCCGGTACACCGGCGACTGGCTCGTCCCCGCGGGGACGAGGGGCGGGACCTACCGGTTCGTCGTCACCGCGCGCCGCTACCGGCTCGAGTCGAGGGCGTTCACGCTTCGCGACTGACCGGCCGCACGACGAGGAGGAGCCCGGGCCGCAGGTCGAGCCAGCGGTCGGCGATCCGGTCGTCCTCGGGGGTCGGCAGGCCGTGGGAGAAGACGGCGGTCGGCGACGGGAGGGGCCCGTCGCCGGCGGGGTCCGGCAGCGACTCGTGCGGGTCGGGCGGTGGGAGCTCGTGGCTCATCGCGCTGCGGCGGATCAGAGACCGAGCGGATGCCCGGTCTCGGGGAGCCGTGACAGCTCGCTGCGCAGGCGCGCGAGGTCCTTGCGGCGCAGACCTCCGCGCCGGGCGCGGAGCGCGGTGATCGCCCGGCCGGCATCGGCGGCGACGAGCATCGGGAGGCCGACCGCGGTGAGGACGACGACTGGCAGGGCGGCGGCGGGCGCCCGGGCGAGCACGGCGCCGGCGACGAGGCCCGCCGAGAGGATCACGGCGAGGCCGGCGACGGCGACGGTGAGCCAGGCACGCGTGCGCGACGGCGGCGGAGCGGGGGACACGCCCAGGAGGTCGGCGGCCGCGGCTCGCCATCCACCGTCGCTGGCCGAACGTCCGAAGGCACGGAGGTCGGGGCGACGGGGCGGGGAGGCCGCCGGCGTCCCCGCCCCGTGCCCCGGAGCCTCGGACCGAGCCCGGCGCGGCCAGGTCGTGTGAGCGCGCCGATGCGCCGCCCCGGGACGGTCCGCCCCCGGCGCAGCGGCTCTCAGGCCACGGCGCGGCGGCCGCCGTAGGCCACGAGTCCGTAGATGACGAGGATGTCGAGCGTGAACAGCGCGAGCGAGAGGAAGGGGTACGCGGGCAGGAACATCAGCTGGATCATCGCGTTGACGCTCGCCGAGCCGATCCCCACCCAGCGTCCCCACCCGGTCCGGTTCCAGATGCTGAAGGCGGCGACGAACTGCACGGCGCCGACGACCGTGAGGAACCAGCCCCACGTGTTGAGGTCGCTGAAGACGTACCGGGCGTCGCCGACGAAGACGTTCGCCGAGTCGATCGCCGCGATGCCGTGGACGATGTTCATCAGGCCGACGATCGCGAGGAGGGTGCCCGCAAAGAGCGTCCAGCCGGCGCCCCTCTCCTCGTCGGCGCCGCGGGGCGCATCGGTCGCCGCCGACCGTGCCGGCGCGCTGGGTGTGGACATGCTCTTCTCCTGAGTGCTGGCGATCGGGCCCGCGCGGGCCCCGTGTCGACGCGGAGCCTCCGCCCGTGCAGGCCGCGCAGCATCATCCGAAGCGGGTGATGCCACCGCCCGGGGACGGACGTAGCGTGCGACTCGTGCCCGCCCCCGTGATGCGAAGGAGAGCGTCGTGAGCACGACCCACGCCCGCGAAGAGGCCGTCGAGGAGATGGGCCCGATCGACTACATCGTCATCGAGTGGCCCGGCCGCCAGCCTCATGGCGAGGCGATGCCGCACCTCGTCGACCTCGTCGATCGCGGCATCGTCCGGATCCTCGACCTCGCCTTCGTCACGAAGGACGACGACGGGAGCACGACCACCCTCGGCGTCTCGGACGTCGACCGGGAGTCGGGGTTCGGCGAGATCTTCAGCGCCGCGACCGGGATCCTCGGGGACGACGACCTCGACGAGGCGGCCCAGGTCCTCGAGCCGGGGACCTCCGCCGCGGTGCTCGTCTTCGAGAACCGCTGGGCAGCGCCGTTCGCGACCGCCATCCGCCGCAACGGCGGGCAGCTCGTCGCCTCGGGGCGGATCCCCGTCCAGTCGCTCGTGGATGCGCTCGACGCCCTCGACTCCGACAGCTGAGAGAGGAACCACCATGCCAGGACTCATCCGCGGGGCCGCCCGCACCGCCGTCGTCGCGGGCACCGCGACCGCCGTCTCGAACCGGGTCACCCGGCGCCAGGCGCAGCGCTGGGCCGGCGAGCCGCAGGACGCGGCGCCGCCGCCGGCGCCCGCGGCTGCTCCGTCGTCGGAGGATCCCGTGATCGCGAGGCTCAAGGAGCTCGCCGCGCTTCGCGACCAGGGCGTGCTCACCGACGCCGAGTTCACCGCGGCGAAGGCGAAGCTCCTCACCTGAGCGGCGGGTCGCCGCTCGCGTCGCCGGCGATCGCACGCCGTCGGTGCGAGCGGCCGAGGTTGCTCACGATGAGCGACACGACCGTCACGAGGTAGATCTGCCCGATGAGGGCCTCGAACACCGCGAGCGTGTGGCCGAGCTCGGAGCGGGCGGTGAAGTCCCCGTACCCCACCGTCGTGAGCGTCACGAAGCTGAAGTACAGGGTGTTCGAGGCCGTCGCCTCCTGCCCGCCGGCGAAGAACGGGTCCCCGCCGAGGCGGTCGATCGCCCCGTAGACGAAGCCGAACAGCATGCCGATCAGCATGTAGAGCGAGAGCACGCCGCCGACCGCCTCGATCCGCACCGTGCCGCTGATGCGCAGATCTCTCAGCACGCCGATCGCCACGGCGGGCGGTCCGAACGCGACGAGCGCCGCGTTCATGAGCCGCGTCGTGCCGTCGCCCACCCCTCCCGCGGTGAGGCGGACGACCGCGACGACGAGGACGCCGCCCGCGAGGACGGCGGCGGCCGCGACGACCCGCGGCCCGAGGTCGGCCGCGCGGACCGCGAGCAAGAGGCTCGCCGCGGCGAGGAGCGTGACGACGAGCGTCGTGAGACGCCCGGGCGGCGCGATGCCCTGCACGGCGACGAGTGCGACGGCCGCCCCCAGCAGGAGGCCGTACCGCGGGCGTCGGTCCGGAGGCGGTGCGTCCGGGCGGTGCTCGCGTCTCTCGTCGATGACGGCCATGACCACGACGAGCGTCGCTCCTCGTCGGCGCGGTCGCCATCCGGTGCGCCGGTGTCCGAAGAGGTGCGCCCACGTCAGCCGGTGTCGTGGGCGCCCCCTCGCGGGACCGTCACGCCTCTGCTCTCCTCGGCGCCGTGAGCACGGCGACGGGGACCACCACCGCCGAGACGGGCGCGTCGACGTCGCTCGGAGCCCCCATCGTGGTGCTCTGCGCGGCGCAGTTCGTGATGGTCCTCGACTCGAGCGTGATGAACGTCTCGATCTCGCAGATCGTCGTGGACCTCGACACGTCGATCCAAGGCGTCCAGCTCGCGATCACCGCCTACGCGCTCGTCATGGCGTCGTTCATGCTCGCGGGCGCGAAGCTCGGCGACATCATCGGTCGCGAGAGGACGTTCGCGATCGGCCTCGCGATCTACGGCCTCGGGTCGCTCACGACCGCGGTCAGCCCGAGCCTCGGGGTGCTCCTCGTCGGCTGGTCGCTCGTCGAGGGCCTCGGCGCCGCGCTCGTCATGCCCGCGATCGTCTCCCTCATCGCCGCGCTCTACACGGGTCGTCAGCGCGCCGCCGCGTTCGCTCTCCTCGGCGGCATCGCCGGCGCGGCGATCGCGACCGGTCCCCTCATCGGCGGGTGGGTGACGACGGAGCTGAGCTGGCGCTACGTCTTCGCGGGCGAGACGGTGATCGTCCTCGGCATCCTGCTCGTCCGCGGCCGCCTGCACGTCGGTGGCGGGAGCGGGACGAGCGGGCGGCGGCCCGGACTCGACGTCGTGGGGATCGCCCTCTCGTCGACGGGCCTCGCCCTCGCGGTGTTCGGGATCCTCAAGAGCTCGCAGTGGGGGCTCGTCGCGCCGCGCGGCGCGCTCGAGATCGGCGGTGAGGAGATCACGCCGTTCGGCTTCTCGGTCGTGCCCTTCTTCCTCCTCGCGGGCGGCGCGTGCCTCGCGGCGTTCGCCCTCTGGGAGGAGCGCCGCGAGCGGCGGGGCGAGGACACGCTGCTCGACCGGTCGCTCCTGCGGGTGCGCCAGCTCCAGGCCGGGCTGACGACCCTCCTCATGCAGCAGCTCGTCCTCCTCGGGCTGTTCTTCGTCCTGCCGGTCTACCTGCAGGTCGTGCTCGGCCTCGACGCGTTCGAGACGGGCAAGCGCCTGCTGCCGCTCTCGATCGCGCTCTTCGTCGCGGCGCTCGCGGGGGCGCGCGTCGCCTCCGGATCCGCGCCGCGCCGGGTGTGCCAAGCCGGGCTCGTCACGCTCGCCCTCGCGTCCGCCGCGCTGCTCGCGACGATCGACGTCGATCTCCGCGGCGGCGCGTTCGCGATCTCCGTCGCCCTCTTCGGGGTCGGGGCGGGCCTGCTCATGTCGCAGCTCGGCAACATCATCATGTCCGCGGTGCCCGCCGCCAGGACGAACGAGGCGGGGGGCCTGCAGGGGACGGCGCAGAACCTCGGGGCGGCTCTCGGGACCGCGCTCGTCGGCGCCGTCCTCATCGTCGCGCTCTCGAACGGGGTCGCCGAGCGCGTCGAGGCGAACGCCGCGATCCCGCCCGCCGCGCAGCAGGAGATCGCCGACCTGGCCGAGACCGGGATCCCCATCGTCCCGGTCGACGACGTCGAGCAGGCCGCCGCGGACGCGGGTCTCGACGCGACGGCCGCGGAGGCGATCGCCCGCGACTACGGCGACGCGCAGCTGCAGGGGCTCAAGCGCGGTCGGGGCGGTCGGGATCTTCTCGCTCCTCGCGCTCTGGTTCACCCGCGGGCTGCCGGGCCGGCCCCTCCACCCGCGGTCCGCGACGCCGGGGGAGAGGTGATGCCAGCCTCCCCGCGAGAGGCTGGCCTGCGCCGTTGCCGATGCCTCGTGAGAGGCGCACAGTCGGGAGAACGCTCTTCGATCCGGAGGTCCCCCGATGGCGCAGCAGATGCATCCCCCCACGCCGATGGCCGGCTACGGCGCCGACCGCCCAGGCGCCGAGATCGCACGCGAGATGACGGAGCTCTGGTGGCTCTCCCTCGTGACCGGGGTCGCGTGGATCATCGGCGCGCTCGTCATCCTCCAGTTCGACACCGCCTCGGTGACGACGGTCGGCGTGATCGTGGGGATCATGTTCACGTTCGCCGGTATCCAGACGCTCGTGCTCTCCGCGCTCGCCGAGTCGGGGCGCTGGCTGCTCGCGATCGTCGGCGTCCTCTTCCTCGTCGCCGGCGGCGTCGCCTTCGTCAACCCCAAGGAGACGTTCGCCGGCATCGCCGACATCCTCGGGTTCCTCTTCCTCCTCGTCGGCGTGTGGTGGACGATCCAGGCGTTCGTCGAGCGGGCGGACAACCCGGTGTGGTGGCTCGGGCTCATCGGCGGCGCGCTCATGATCGTCATGGCGTTCTGGACGAGCGGGCAGTTCTTCATCGAGAAGGCCTACACGCTGCTCGTCTTCGCGGGCATCTGGGCGCTCATGCAGGGCTTCCAGGACATCGTGCGCGCCTTCGCCGTGCGCAGTCTGCGGGAGCGCCTGTAGAGCCGGACCGAGCGGCGCCGACCGCGGAGACCGCCGTGCCTGGTCTCGTCACGATCGTCGATCCGCTCGGCGTCTGGCGGCGCGCCGCGCGGGCCGGCGGCCGGCTGGCGGACCGGGGCATGCGCGCGGCCGTCGAGGGTGGCGCGGTCGACGCGGTGGTCGACGCCGCGATCCGGGCGGGCCTGTTCGAGCGCATCGCCGACGAGGTCCTCGCGCGCGGCGTCGTCGACCGCGTCGCCGAGCGCGTCCTCGCCGGGCCGGAGATCGACCGCGTCCTCGAGGGAGACGCGACCGAGCGTCTCGTCGTCCGCGTCCTCGAGAGCCGTCTCCTCGACGTCGCGGTCGAGCGCATCCTGGTGACCGACGAGCTGTGGAGGCTCGTCGACGAGATCGCGCGCAGCCCGTCCGTCACCGAGGCGATCACCCACCAGGGGGTCGGCTTCGCCGACCAGGTCGCCGAGGAGCTCGGCGCGCGGTCGCGACGGGTCGACGATCGCCTCGAGGGCGCCGCGCGGCGGCTCCTGCGTCGCCCGGTGCCGCCGACCGGGCCATGACGACGCTCGCCCCGACGTCCGCGGCGCCTCTCGCGTCGCGACGCTACGTCGGCCTCGTCACGCGCGCCCTCGCGTTCGGCATCGACGCCGCGGTCGTCAACGCCGTCGCCATGGTCGCGGCCTCGGTCGTCTCGCTCACGTTCTCGGTCGTCACCGTGCCCGAGAAGACGCAGACCGCCGCGATCGCCGCCGGCGGGGCGCTCTACCTCCTATGGGCGGCCGGGTACTTCGTCACCTTCTGGGCGACGACGGGGCAGACGCCGGGGAGCCGCGTCATGCGGATCCGCGTCGCGGCCGCCGATGGCGGTCGGCTGCCGCCACGTCGCGCGACCGTGCGGTTCGCCGGCCTCACGCTCGCCGCGCTGCCGCTGCTCCTCGGCTTCGCCCTCATCCTCGTCACGGCGCGGCGCCAGGGCCTGCACGATCTCCTCGCCCGGACGGTCGTCGTCGATGCCGAGGGCGCGCAGCCCGGCGCCGGCTGACGCGGGGCGCAGCGGGACGCATCCGCGGACCACCGTCCCGCCGGCGGGGGACGACCGCACGGCCAGGATGCCGCCGACCGCCTCGACGCGGTCGCGCATGTTGCGCAGCCCCGCCCCCGACGCCGCCCTCGCGACGTCGAAGCCGCCCCCGTCGTCGACGACCTCGAAGCGCAGAGCGTCGTCGACGCGCAGCCGGATCGTGATGCCGGTGGCGCCGCTCGCGTGCTTCGCGGCGTTCTGCACGGCTTCGAGGCAGGCGAAGTAGACGGCCGACTCGATCTCGGCGGGGAGCCGGACGGTGCGGTCCGACGTGACGCGGACGGGCACCGGGCCGTCACGCGTGGCGCCGCGGAGGGCGTCGGGAAGGCCGCGGCCGGCGAGGAGCGGCGGGTAGACGCCCTGGGCGATGCTCCTCACCTCGTCGAGCGCGCGGTCGACGTCCTCGCCGAGTCGACGGATCGCGCCGGTGGCTTCGGCCTCGCCCTGGCTCAGGAGGTCCTCGGCGAGCGACAGCCGCATGCGCAAGGCGATGAGCCGCTGCTGCGCGCCGTCGTGGAGGTCTCGCTCGATGCGCTGGCGCTCCGTGTCCGCCGCGGTCGCGATCCGGCGTCGCGAGTCCGCGAGATCGGCGAGCGACTCCTCGAGCCGGCGACGCAGCGTCGCTTCGCGCAGGGCGGCCTGGGTGAGCGAGGCGACCGCGTCGACGAGCTCGTCGTCGGCGTCGACGTCCGCGTCGAGGACGAGCGCCGCGGCCGGCCCCTCGCCGTCGTCGATCTCGCGCACGATGAACCCGACGGCGCGAAGCTCGGCGGTCGCGACGGTCGTGCCGTCCTGGCGCGTCCATCCGCCTCGTCCCTGCTCCTGGACGAGCACCTCGATGCCCTGGTCGCCGATGGAGGTCTGCAGCGCGATGCGCAGCTGCCTGGGCGTCATCGCGCTCTCGAGTCCCAGGCTGAGACCGGCGAGCGCCTGGCCGATGAGGAGCCGCCGGGCGAGCAGGCCGATCGAGAACGCCGCCGCGAGGGCCGGGAGCGAGAGCGCCCACCCGAGCCCGAGCGCCTCGGAGAGCGCCGCGTCGTCGGAGAAGCGCCGGACGAGGAGGAACGCGACGACGAACCCCGCGGCGACGAGGCTGACGATCGCGACCGGAGCGTGCGTCGCACGGCGGAGGAGTCCGCCGGGTCGGATGCGCCCGGCGAGCGACGCCGCGACGAACGCCAGGAGCACGATCGCGAGGAGCTCGCGCGCGGGCTCGAGGACCGCGCCCACGAACGCGGGCTCGGCCGCGAGGACCATGAACGCGTTCGGCGGGCAGTCGGCGTCGCAGCTCGCCCACGGGCTGGACGGCGGGTAGTGATCGGAGAAGATCGCGGAGGCGAGGAAGAGAAGGGCGAGGAGGGCGACGAGACCTCCGAAGAGCGTGCGCTCGCGGCCCGCGAGGCGGCCGGTCGGGAAGGCGAGGACCGTGTAGACGAAGAGCGGGAAGATCGACCACGCGATGACCCTGCCCGTGCTGTAGACGAGGCTGTCGCGGGATTCGGCGAGGACGGCGAGGGACCAGACGATCCCCACGACGACGATGAGGCGGCCGAAGCTCTCGTGGCGGCGGTGTCGCACGGCGAAGATCCCGGTGGCGATCGGCGCCGCGACGACGGCGACGTGGAGCGCGATCCGTCCCCCGGGATGCCCCGCGGCGCCGGACGTCGCGAGGACGAGCCCGGTGGCGAAGGCGGCGATCGCGAGCGCTGAGACGGCGAGCGTCGTCGTCGGCATCTCCTTCGTCCCGGAGCGCGCGACGCGTGGAGGCCGTGTCGTGCTGTCCCCGGCCGGCAGGGCGGGACGCGACATCGGCGTCATGCACACAGTGAACGGGTCGAGAGCGTCGGAGCGGGGGCGTTTCGTCCCCGGCGGAGGGGGGACGTTCGTCGCGCCTCCGACCGGGCGCCCCGGCTCAGCGCGAGGATCGCGCCGGCCGGCCGCCGTGCTCGCGCCAGAGATCGAGGAGGAGGTCGGGGCGCAGCCGCTCCTTCGCGACGACGTCCGCGGCACCGGCCTCGAGGCCGAGCTCGCGGAGGCCGCACACCTCGTGGCCGGAGACGAGCACGACGACGAGCCCGGGACGCTGCGCGGCGAGGCGGCGGGTCGCCTCGAGTCCGTCGATCCCGGGCATGCGGACGTCCATGAGGACGAGGTCGGGTGCGAGCCGCCCGGCGATCGTGAGCGCCTCGCCGCCGGACGCGGCCTCCCCGGCGAGACCGAAGCCGGGTGTCGAGGCGATGACCGCCGCCACCGTGTCCCGGAAGAGAGGCTGGTCGTCGACGACGAGGACCCGGATGTCGCTCACGGGGGTCCTCCGATGCGCCCGTCCGCGGGGGTCCGGGTGACTATCCTGTGCCGATGACGATCCGGGTCGTCGTCGCGGAGGACAGCCTCCTCGTCCGCGAGGGCATCTGCGAGCTGCTGCGCGACGCCGCGGACGTCGAGGTCGTCGCGGCGGTCGGCGACCTCCCCGGCCTCGAGCAGGCCGTCCGCGACGAGTCGCCGGACGTCGTCCTCACCGACATCCGGATGCCGCCCGACAAGACCGACGAGGGCATCCGCATCGCCGCCGAGCTGCGCGCGACCGCGCCCGAGGTCGGCGTCGTCGTCCTCAGCCAGCACGCCGACCCCGCGTTCGCGCTCGCGCTCCTCGAGCACGGGTCCGACCGGCGCGCCTACCTCCTCAAGGATCGCTTGGCGAACCGCGCCGAGCTGCTCGCCGCGATCAGGGCCGTCGCCGGCGGCGGCTCGATGATCGACCCGAAGATCGTCGAGGGGCTCGTCGCCTCGCGGCGACGCGCGGCCGCCTCGCCGCTCGACGACCTCACGCCGCGCGAGCGCGAGGTGCTCGCGGAGATCGCGCAGGGGAAGAGCAACGCCGCGATCGGCGCGTCGCTCTACCTCACGAAGCGCGCGGTCGAGAAGCACATCAACTCGATCTTCATGAAGCTCGGGCTCCACGACTCCGAGGACGTGAGCAAGCGCGTGAAGGCGGCGCTCATGATCCTCGCGGAGGATCGCGACGCGCCGGCCGGCCTGCATCGCGACCGCGGTCACGGCGCACCCTCCTAGGCCCGCTGCGCGACGCGGGGGGCGGTCCTCGCGCGCATCGGCGCCGCAGCCGCGCGGCGCGTCGTCCTGGAGGAGCGAGCGCCAGCCGCGCAGGAGGGAGTGGACAGCGGCGGCCCCGACGAGGGGCTCCGTCGGATCGGGGAGCGCCGGCGGCGCGAGGACGAAGGGGCGGGTCTGGAGGCCGCCGAGGCCGCCGTGGAACGAGATGAGCTCCTCGAAGGCGCACGCCTCGTCGAGCATCGGGTCGTAGAAGCTGCCCACGAGGATGTCGGGGCAGTTCGCGAAGCCGTCCGTCCGCTGCAGGTGGCGCTCGGCGCCCGGGGCGAACGGCGCGAGCGGATCCTCGCCGGTCACGAGGTCCTCGCCGAGGACGCGCGTCCCACGCGGGCCGAGGACGACCGCGCGGCCGTCGGCCCGGCGCACGAGCAGCCAGCCGATGTGCGGGTGGCTGCGCAGCGCGGGCACGAGATCGGGGTGGCGCTGCTCGATCTCCTCGAGCGTGAGCCGGTGCGGCGAGGCCATGAGGGAGATGAGCCCGAGGTTCCCGGACGCGAGGACGACGACCTCGTGGTCGCTGAGGTCGTCGGCCTCCGCTTCGCGCGCCCGACGCCCGCTCGCCTCGTGTGCCGCCGTGTCGAGCATCGCGTGCTGCTCGTCCCCGCCCGAGGAGGCGAGGACGTCCCCGCGGCGGAGCGAGCGGACGACGAGATCGTCGAGCCCGTAGCCGTGGCGCTGCCGGAACGTCGCTCCCTGCGTCTGCCCGTGATCGGAGAGGACGACGATCTCGTACGGACGCGGGGCGTGACGCCGCGCGCGCTCGATCCGCGCGAGCTGACGGTCGAGCTTGCGCAGCGCCTCCATCGTGTCCGCACGCTGGAGCCCCGAGTGGTGGGCGACCTCGTCGTAGCTCGCGAAGGTCGCGTACACGGCGGGTCGTCCGTGCATCATGTCGGTGAGCACGCCGAAGACGACGAGATCGCGCACGAAGACGCAGAGCGCCCCGCGCATGAGCGGGTAGACGCCGCCGCGGTGCCCGCGCGGGCGCACGTCGCGCCTGCGGGCCCGCTCCGCGGCGACGACCTCGAGCACGATCTCGAACGCGAAGAGCACGAGGATGCGCGTGACGTTGAACCCGTTCGCGAGGAAGGCGCGGTAGCCGGGGTTCGCTCCGCGCTCGGCGTCCGTCCGGCTCGCGGTGAGGATCGTCTCGTCGGCCTCACCGGAGAGGAGGTTCCCGCGGCTCGTGCCGCCGTCGGCCAGCAGCCCCTCGCCGCGCGAGTGACGGCGCTCGAGCTCCGCGCAGTCCGAGGGCGACGAGCACGCCATCAGCCGCCCCGTCTCCTTCTCCACCCAGCGGAACGCCGGGATGTCGTCGTTGGAGCCCAGCAGGATGCCGGCCTGGCTCGCGCCGGTCTGCGAGGAGAGGTCGGTCTCCCACTCGAGGAGGCGGTACCCCTCGTCGGCGACCCACCGCGCCATCGTGGGTGCGCTGCCGTCGCGCATCGCGTCGCGGAGGACCGGGAGGGCGAGGCCGTCGATCTCGAGATAGAGGATGCCGGGGACGTCGCTGCGGGCTCCGCCGCCCTGCCGGCGTGCGACGCGGCGCGTGACGCGCAGGGCGTAGGTGTCGTCGTCGTCGGTGCCGAGCACCGCGTGCAGCGCGAGGCTCGCGGCGGCCATGATGAGCGCGGCGTTCAGCGCGGCGACGAGCCCGTCGACCCGGAGGTCCCGCGGCACGATCTCGGCGACGGCGAGGAGCATGAGCGCGTCCGCGAGGAGCACGAGGAGGAAGCCGAGGAGCAGCGTGAACGGGAGTCGCAGGGCGGCGACGACGGGGGGGAGGACCGCGTTGAGAACGGCGACGGCGGCGGCAGCGGCGAAGGCGGCACCGGTCTGCTCGAGCTCCACGCCCGCGAGCAGGCCGGCGGCGACCGCGAGGGAGGCGGCCGCGACGACCCAAGCGACGAGCGCGCGGCCGGGCCGGAGCCGCGGCGTCGTCGGCTCCCACGTGACGGGCTCGCCGTACGGGCGGGTGGACATGGCGGCACGTTCTCGCCGCACCCGTCGCCGCGCATCACCCTGTTCGGGCGATGCGGCGGGCACGACGGGACGGGAGCGTGCCCGCCATGAGCGCAACTCCGTCACTCCCGCGTGGTCGGCGCTGGGTCGTCCGCGCGGTCCTCGTCCTCGCGACCCTCGCCGCCATCGCGTCGATCGTCGCGGTCTGGGCGAACCGGCAGGTGCTGGACGCCGACAACTGGGCCGACACGAGCAGCGAGCTGCTCGAGGACCCCGCGGTCCGCGGCCAGATCTCGGTGTTCCTCGTCGACCAGCTCTACGCGAACGTCGACGTGACGGGCGAGCTCGCCGACGCGCTTCCGGAACGTCTCGACCCGCTCGCCGGACCCGCGGCGAACGCTCTGCGCAACGTCGCGGAGGACCGGACGAGCGCGCTCCTCGGGCGCCCGCGCGTGCAAGAGCTGTGGGAGGCGGCGAACCGGGTCAGCGCGCAGCAGTTCATCGACATCGCCGAGGGGGACTCCCGGGCCGTCGCGCTGAGCGGCGACGCCGTCGTGCTCGACCTCCGCGTCACCCTGACGGACCTCGTCCGCCGCCTCGGCGGCTCCGGGCGGCTCGTCGAGCGGGTGCCCGAGGACGCCGGGCGGATCACGGTCATGCAGTCCGACGAGGTCGAGACGGTGCAGAACGGCGTCGTCGCCCTGCGTGGTCTGTCGGTCGTCCTCCCGCTCGGCGCGATCGCGCTCTTCGCCCTCGCCGTCGTCCTCGCCCCCGGGCGGCGCCGCGAGACGCTCATGCGCGCGGGCGGCGGGCTCGTCCTCGCCGGGGTCGCCGTCCTCGTCGCCCGGTCGCTCGCGGGCGACGGCGTCGTCGACGCGCTCGCCGCGAGCGCGAGCGTCGTCCCGGCCGCCGAGGCCGTCTGGGGGATCGGGACGGGGATGCTCCGAGACATCGCCGGCGCGTCGATCGTCATGGGCCTCCCCGTCATCGCCGCCGCCTGGGTGGCGGGCCCGTCGCGACCCGCGACCGCGGTGCGCCGCGCCTCGGCGCCGTGGCTGCGCGACCGGCCGGACGTCGCGTACGGCGGCCTCGCGGCCGTGCTCGCGCTCGTCGTGCTCTGGGAGCCGATCCCGGCGACGCGCATGGTCCTGCCCGTCCTCCTCATGACCGCCCTCGCGGTCGCCGGCCTGGCGGTGCTCCGGCGTCAGGTGGCGCAGGAGCACCCCGCGCGCACGGCGGACGACGTCACGTCGTCCCTTCGCGTCGCCCTCGGCCGTGCGGCGCGCGCCGTGCGACCGGCGGCGACGGCTGCGCCCACGGCGACGGCCGCTCCGCCGCCCGTCGTCCCCGCCATGCCCACCGACGCCGCGGCATCACGGCCGACGCGCGTCGAGCAGCTCGAGCGGCTCGCCGCGCTCCACGACCACGGCGTCCTCACCGACGAGGAGTTCCTCATGGAGAAGCGGCGCATCACCGGGCCGGCGGTCGCACGATGAGGACGGGGCGAGGATCCTGGTCGCCGGCGCAGCTCGGCGATGCCGACGAGACGGCGCTCGCGCCGGTCGAGTGCGGCTGACCGCGACCGCGGTGGCCGGGGAACACGCCCCTGCCGGGTCGTGCCTGCTTCCCCGTGGTGACGGGTGGGCGCCCTTGCCGCTCGGCGGCGGGCCGAGCACGCTCGCAGGGCGATGCCCTCCGCACAGCGCGCACCCGGTCCCGCCACCTCCCGGAGCCGCCGGACCGGAGCCGCGGCCACCGTCGCCGTGGCGCCGGACGCCCCCCGCGCCGCGCCGGCGCCGGGGCTCGTGCCGCGGCCCCGGCTCGTCGGCCCGCTCGTCGCGCAGGCGCGGCCCGTCGCCGTCATCGTCGCGCCCGCCGGCTACGGGAAGACGACCCTCCTCGCCGAGTGGGAGGCGGCCGACCGGCGGCCCTTCGCCCTCGTGTCCGCTGCGACGCTCGACGACGACCCGCACCGCCTCGCCCAGGCGATCTCGGCCGCCCTGACGGCGGACGGCCCCCGTCCCCTCCGCCGGGCGCGTGCGGCGACGATCGAGGATCTCCTCCCGGTGCTCGCTCACCTGCCGCCGACCGTCATCGCGCTCGACGACGTCGAGTCGCTGCGAGGCGCCGGAGCCCACGAGGCTCTCTCCCGGCTCGCGGCCGTCCTCGCTCCCGGGTGCACGCTCGCCCTCGCAGGCCGCTGCGACCCGCGCCTCCCGCTCGGCCGGCTGCGCGCCCACGGCGATCTCGAGGAGGTGCGCGCCGACCGTCTCGCGATGACCCCCGCGGAGACGGAGGAGATGTGGCGTCGTGCCGGGGCGGGAGGTGGCCGCGACGCCGCGGCGCGCGCCTTCGAGGACACGCGGGGGTGGCCCGCGATGCTCCTTCTCGCAGTGCGCGCCGTCGCGGAGGACGGCGCCGCGGGCCTCGCCGCGTTCGGCGCCGGCGACGCCGCGGTGCGGGAGTACCTCGACGAGGAGGTCCTCGGCTCGCTCGCCACGCGCGACCGCGAGCTGCTGCGACGCGCGGCCGTCCTCGACCGCGTGAGCGGTCGCGCCTGCGACGTGGCGCTCGGCACGCAGGGGTCGGCGCTCGCGCTCCGCCGCATCACGCGGGCGAGCATCCCGCTCACGCCCGTGGACCGCGGCGGCCTGGAGCACGTCCTGCACCCGCTCCTGCGCACGCACCTGCGGGCCGAGCTCGGCCTTCTCGAGCCGGCGGTCGAGCGCGGCGCTCACGCCCGTCTGAGCGCGTGGCACGAGGAGCAGGGCGAGCTCCCTCGCGCGGTCGATCACGCCGTCGCTGCCCGCGACGCCGCTCGCGTCGGCGATCTGCTGGACGACCTCGCCGTCGCGCTCGTCAGCGCCGGTCGCGTCGAGCGGCTCGACGCGTGGCTGCGGGCGGTCGGGGACGAGGGCGTCGCGGCTCATCCGCCGCTCGCCGCGGCCATGGCGCTCGCGCGCCTGCTCGGCGGCGAGCGCGAGGCGTCCGAGCAGTGGGCCGCGGTCGCGGCGACTCCTCGCGGCGCCGCGGTCTCCACGGACCTCGTCCCGCTGCTCGTCCGCGCGATGAGCGCGCGCGGGGGCGCGGCGCAGATGGTCGCGGACGCTCGCCGCGCCGCAGATCTCGTGCCCCCGCACGGTCCCTGGCACGCCCTCGCCTGCTTCGTCGAAGGCGCCGGCCACGCGCTCGCCGGCCGCCGCGACGACGCGGCCGCTCGGCTCGACGCCGGTGCCCGCAGCGCGGTCGTGGACGCGCCGCTCGTGCGCGCGCTGTGCCTCGCCTTCCTCGCCTTCCTCGAGCTGGACGGCAACGACGTCGCGCACGCCGCGGACCTCGCCGCGCGCGCCCGCTCGGCCGCTGGGAGCGGGAGCGTCTCCGCCCTGCCGGTCGCGGCGCTCGTCCACGCCGTGACGGCGCTCGTCGCGGCTCGCGACGGCCGGCACGACACGGCGCGCATCGAGCTCGGCACGGCGAGCGCGCGGCTCGCGGCGCTGCCCGACGCCCCGCCCTGGTACGGCGCGGTCGTCCGCATCGTCCTCGCGCGGACGCACCTGCGGCTCAGTGACGGCCGCGAGGCCCGCCGGCTGCTCAGCGACGCCGCGCGGCTGCGTCGGCAGGTCGGCGGCGCCGCGGCCCTTCAGGGATGGCTCGACGACGGGTGGGGCCTCGCCGACGCCTACGCGGCGGGCCCGGTGGCATGCCCGACGACGCTCACGCTCGCCGAGCTGAGGGTGCTGCGCCTCCTTCCGAGCCACCTCACGCTCCGCGAGATCGCCGAGCGCCTCCACGTGTCCGCGAACACGGTGAAGACCCAGGCGCACGCGGTCTACCGCAAGCTCGACGCGACCTCGCGCTCCGAGGCGGTCGAGCACGCGGCCGCGATCGGGCTCATCGGCGCGTGACATCACCCGACCCGGGTGATGACCCGACGGCCCCCGGCGAGGACCCTCAGGTCATGAGCAATCTCATCGCAGTCTCCTACCCCGACGAGAGCACCGCGCGGGACGTCGCCACCACCCTCCAGCAGCTCCAGACGGAGCGCGTCATCCAGATGGAGGACATGGTCATCGCCATCCGCGACGACAAGGGCCGGATCAAGCTCCGCCAGACGACGAGCCCGGCTGGAGCCGGGGCCGCCGGCGGCGCGCTCTGGGGTGGCCTCATCGGTCTCCTCTTCCTCGTCCCGCTCCTCGGCATGGCCGTCGGCGCCGCCGCCGGCGCGGCGGGCGGGGCGCTCGCCGACTACGGCATCGACGATCGGTTCATGAAGGACCTCGGCGAGCAGCTCGAGCCTGGCGGAGCGGTGCTGTTCGTGCTCGTCCGCCAGTCGACGCCCGACAAGGTGATCCCGCGCATCTCCGAGTTCGGCGGCAAGGTCATCCACACCTCGCTCGACGACGAGAGCGAGTCGGCCCTCCAGGAGGCGCTCGAGACGGGCGCCGCGACCCCGTCGGCCTAGGCCTCCGCGATGCGGCGGATGATGCCCTCCGCCGGGTGGCGGATCGTCGCCGCCGCGCTGACGGCGGTCGTCGCGCTCGGCGCGGCGACCGCGGTCGGCCTCCCCGTCCTGCGGTTCGCGGTGGCCGTCGCCGCGCCGGCGATCGCGATCGTCTTCCTGCTGTGGGCGATCGCGGATGTGGACGAGGACCCGGTCGAGACGTCGGACGAGATCGACTGGGATCTCTTCATGGAGCAGCTGGAGCAGTGGTCAGCGGTCCGGAGATGGCGCGCCTGACGTGGCTCGGCCACTCGACGGCGCTCATCGAGATGGGGGACGCGCGCGTGCTCACCGACCCTCTCTTGCGGGCGCGCATCGGTCACATCCGACGGAGCGACCCGTGCCCCGTCGCTCCGGACCGCGTCGACCTCGTGCTCCTCTCGCACGCCCATCACGATCATCTCGACGCCCCGAGCCTGCGGATGCTGCCGTCCGGCGCCACGCTCGTCGTCCCCCGAGGAGCGGGGCGACTGCGGGCTCTGCGATCCCTCCCGCACGAGGTGCGCGAGGTCGACGTCGGGGAGCGCGTCGAAGTCGGCGGCGTGGGGGTGCGAGCCGTCCCCGCGGTCCACGACGGCCGGCGGCTGCCGCTCATGCGGTCCTCCGGTGCGCTCGGCTTCGTCGTCGAGGGCGAGCGGCGCGTCTACTTCGCCGGCGACACCGAGGTCTTCGACGGCATGCGCGCCATCGGGGAGGGACTCGACCTCGCGCTGCTGCCCGTGTCGGGCTGGGGGCCGACGCTGGGGCCCGGTCACATGGATCCCGCGGCCGCCGCGCGCGCCGCCGCGCTCCTGACCCCGCGGCTCGCCGTCCCGATCCACTGGGGGACGTTCGCGCGCATCGCGATGTCGCGGCGTCACGGCGAGCGTCTGCGCTCCGCGGGCGAGGAGTTCGCGCGTGAGGTCGCGCAGCGGGCACCGGACGTCCGCGTCCGCGTCCTGGCGGCGGGGGAGACGACGGAGATCGACTGATGCCGACGCTCTCCGATCAGCGCGAGCGGCTCGCGCGACTCGAGGCGCAGCTGCGCAGCACCCCCGCGTCGCGACCCGCGCTCGCGGCGTTCGACCGCGACCGGCGGCTCGGCGGCAACCTGCTCGCCGCCGCCCTCGCGTTCCGGCTGTTCGCGGTCATGCTGCCCGCGGCGCTGCTCGTCGCCGCGCTCCTCGGCTACGCGGCCACCGTCGACCCGGACGCGCCCGAGCAGGCCGGCGACGCCGTCGGGATCAGCGAGGCGACGCTGAGCTCGATCGCCCAGTCGTCGAAGCTCGAGGCCGACACGCGCTGGCTCGTCATCGGAACCGCCGCGGTGATGGTGCTCTACACGGCGATGAAGGCGGCGCGCGCCGTCCACGCCGCGCACAGCCTCGCCTGGACCGGCGGGGTCGAGCGGATGCGCCAGCCGCTCCAGTCGGGGTTGCTGCTGGTCGCGGCGCTCATCGGCCTCGCGGCCACGTGGGCGCTCGTCGGCCGGACCCGGGTCGAGCTCGGCGGCGGAGGCACGATCACCGCGGTGCTCGCCGCCGTCCCGTTCTTCGCGATCTGGCTCGGCGTGTCCCTGCGGCTCCCGCACGGCGACGCCCCGTGGACGGCGCTGCTGCCCGGAGCCGCGCTCGTCGCCGGCGGCCTCGAGCTCGTCCACCTCGGCACGGTCTTCTTCGTGAGCCACCAGGTCGAGCGCGCGTCGTCGACGTACGGCCCGCTCGGCGTCGCCTTCACGATCCTCATCTGGCTCTTCGTCATCAGCCGCGTGATGGTCGGCTCGGCCATGTTCAACGCGGCGCTGTGGCAGCGGCGCGGCCCCGGCAGATGAGCGCGGCGTCAGTCGTCGCCGCTCTCGTCCTCGCGCTCCTCCGACTCGCTGTCGTCCTCCTCGCCGCCGCGTCCTCGTCCCCGGCCGCGCCCGCTGTCGTCGTCGCTCGTCGTGGGAGTGGATGTCGTGGTCGGAGCGGATGTCGCCGTCGTCGCGGGCGGCGTGGTCGGCGCGCGAGACGTCGTCGACGGGGTCGTGTCGGCCGGTGCGAGGTCCTCGAGCGTCGCGACGCCGCGAAGGCCGATCTCGGGACTCGCGATCCTCGTCGTCAGGACCGTCACCGCGGCCGCGAACGCGATGGCGGCGACGACGAGCCCCACGACGACGAGGACCTGGCGCAGACGGGGATCTCGGGGCGGCGCGTTCATCGGGGGAAGGTGAGGGTCGCACGGGCGCCGCCGTCCGGACGCCGCCTCGCCAGCGCGGCGGTCCCGCCCCAGCGGCCCGCGAGCTCGCGGACGATGGACAGCCCGAGCCCGGTGCCCCGGGGCCGGCCTGCGGCCGCCGAGCCCCGGCGGAACCGCTCGAAGACCGCCTCCTCCTCCCCGGGAGCGGGCCCGGGGCCGTCGTCGAGGACGTCGACGGCGTGCGGACGGACCACGATCGTCAGGGCGGCCTCCTCGCCCCCGTAGGCGAGGGCGTTCTCGACGAGCGCATCGATGGCCCGCGCGACGTCCGGGGCCGGAGCGACGACGGGAAGCGGCTCCTCGCCGGCGGGTTCCTCGGCGAGGAGCGTCCCGCCGGCCTCCTCGACGACCGCCGTCCAGCGGTCGACGGTCTCGGCGAGGACGACGCGGAGGTCGAGCTGCTCGGCGGGCGCGTCGTGCTCTCCCGCCTGCGAGAGCACGAGCAGCTCGTCGACGATCCTCGAGAGCCGGTCGAGCTCGGCGGTCGCAGCCGCGGCCTCCTCCGCGGCGGCGTCCGGATCACGTGTGCGCCCGATCTCCTCCAGCCGCAGGCGCATCCCCGTGAGGGGCGTGCGCAGCTGATGGGACGCGTCCGCGACGAACGCCCGCTGGGCGTCGACGATCCGGCCGAGCCGCACCGCCATGTCGTTGAACGTCTCGGCGACGCGCCGCTGCTCCGACGCGCCCTCGACCGGCGCTCGCGCGGCGAGGTCTCCGGTCGCGAGCCGCTCCGCGGCGGCCTGGAGCCGGCGGGTCGGGCGCGCGAGCTGCGCCGCGAGCACTCCGGCGAGGAGCAGGCCCGCCAGGAGGACGACGCTGCTCACGGCCGCGATGCCCGTCGTCGCACGTCGCGTCGCGTCGGCCACGGCGTCCTGGGCCTGCGTGATGCGCACGGCGCCGGAGGGTCGCCCGTCGTCCACGACGGGAACAGCGGTCGTGAGGAGCTCCTCGTCGAGCGTCGCGCTGTAGCGCTCCTCCTGCACGCGCTCGCCCGTGATCGCTCGGGCGACCTCCGGCCGCCCGAGGAACGGCGTCCCGATCTCGGCGGCCCCGGCGCTGTCGGCGACGACGCGCCCGTCGGCGTCGACGACGACCACGCGGCCTTGGGCACGCTCGGCGCCGGTGCGGACGAGCTCGTCGAGGGCGGCTGGCTCGAGGGCGGGGACGCTCGCCGCCAGGAGCGAGGCCTGCGCGCTCGCCTGCTCCCGGACCTCGGCCTCGACGCGGTCGTGGAGGTTCGTCGTGAGGGGGACGGCGAGGGCGATGATCGCGACGACGAGCGGGTAGGAGATCGCGAGGAGGACGCGGGCGCGGAAGCTCATGTCGGCGGCGGGTCGAGCCGGTAGCCGACGCCTCGCAGCGTCGTGATCGCCGGAGCGCCCTCCGGGAGCTTGCGTCGCAGTGCGGCGACGTGGACGTCGAGCGTCTTCCCGGTCCCGAACCAGCCGCTGCCCCAGACCTCGTCGAAGAGCGCCTCGCGCTCGCACACGGTCCCGGCCCGTCGGGCGAGGGCGTGGAGGAGATCGAACTCCCGCCGGGTGAGCTCGACCGGCGCGCCGTCGACCGTCGCGGTCCGGGCGCCCGGGTCGAGGAGGAGGGAGCCGACGCTCACCGGCTCCGCGGTCGGCCGCGCACCGCCCGAGGTCCGGCGCAGCACCGCCCGGATCCTCGCGACGAGCTCGTCGCTCGAGAAGGGCTTCACGACGTAGTCGTCCGCGCCGATCTCGAGCCCGACGATGCGGTCGACCTCGGCGCCGCGCGCCGTGAGCATGATCACGGGGGTCTCGGCGGTCCGGCGGAGATGCCGGCAGACGTCGCGACCGTCGCCGTCGGGGAGGCCGAGGTCGAGGAGGACGAGATCGAAGGCGTCGCGGTCGAGCAGCGCGGTCGCCTCGCGGACGCTGCACGCGCTCGCCGTCTCGTAGCCCGCGCGCTCGAGCGCCCGCAGGAGCGGTTGGAGGATCGAGGCCTCGTCCTCGACGACGAGGAGGCGCGGGGCACCGGGCACGACGTCAGTCATACCGGGTCGGCGAGGGCCTTACCCGCAGCTCACCTTCGGCTCTCCCGGCCCTCACCGGCATGGGGCGACCATCCGGTCCATGCTCACCCGACCGAAGATCATCGCGACGGCGACGACCGTCGCCGCACTCGGCGGCCTCGGCGCCGTCGCGCTCAGCTCCCAGCCCGCTCCGTCGCCGACTCCGGTGGAGCCGGCCGCTGCGATCACGACGGCCGCCCCCGAGCCGGAGGTCGAGGTCCGCACCGAGACGATCGAGAGGACCGAGCACGTGACGGCGCCCGCGCCGACGACGGCCGCCTCCGCGCCGGCCGGCTCCTCGCCCCGGCCCGCCGCCGCAGCGGCCGCCGTGCCCGTGACGCGCAGCGCCGCCCCCGCCGCCCCCGCGTCGGCTCCTGCACCGGTCGCGGTCCGCTCGGACGACCACGGCGAGGACGACCACGAGGACGACGACGATCGCTGGGAGGCCGACGACGACCACGACGACGACCACGACGAGGACGAGTACGAGGACGAGGACGGCGATGACTGAGCCGCGCCCACCGATCCGGTGGCGGCCGAACGGCCGCGGCACGGTCGCGGGCACGCTCGCACTCACCGCCGCGTTCGGCGGCCTCCTCGCCGCCCAGGCGGCGACGGGACGCGATCCCGCGCTCGCCCAGATTGCGGCGAAGGAGGCCGAGGCCCGCCAGCAGGCGGCGACGGCGGCCTCGGTGGTGGCGCCCGCGCCGAAGCAGGTCGTCGTCCGCAGGGTCATCGTCCGAAAGGTCGTCACCCGGCCCGCGGCCGCCGGGTCGCCTGCGCCCGCCGCGGCGACCCCGGCCGCGGCCGCGGCGGCGGCCCCCGTGCGCGCGTCGACGCCCGCCCCGGCG
>NZ_JBLKKY010000005.1:0-124436 GCF_059438195.1 Paraconexibacter sp. | reverse complement strand
GTCCCCCGCCCGCAGGGCGCGGCGTGCGACATCGGCGCGGTCGAGGCGATCCCCGCGCCGCCCCCGCCGCCCGCGCCCGCGCCGCCCGCGCCCGCGGCCACCCCCGCCGACCCGCCCGAGATCGAGTCGGCGCGACTGCGCCCGACGCGGTTCCGCCCCGGGTCCGGCGACGGCCGGGGCACGCGCGTCACCGTGCGGCTCTCGGACGAGGGCACGCTGCGCCTGCGGGTGGAGAAGGCGAAGCCCGGCCGGCGGATCGACGGCCGGTGCCGCACGCCGCGCAAGGGGACGACGGCGGGCCGGCGCTGCACGCGGTGGGTCGCCGTCCGCGGCGCGATCGAGCGCGACCTCGGCAAGGGGACGTCCTCCCTGCGCTTCAGCGGCCGGATCGGCAACCGGACGCTGTCCCCGGGCCGCTACCGGCTCGTCCTGCGCGCCCGCGCGGGCGACGGCGCGCCGCACGGGCCGGCGCAGCGCCGCATCTTCCGCGTGCTCGAGCGGTGAGTGTCGATCCACACCCCGAGAACGGGGGTGAATCGACACTCACGGGGTGGAGGTGACGACGGCGTGCGGAGGGACGGTCGCACCGGGCGCGATCCGCGCGCCGGGGAGGAGCTTCGCGCCGACGCTGAGGCGGGCGCCCTCGCCGATGACGATCGCGGAGGCCGCGACGGGCTGGGTCCGGAGCGGAGCCTCGACCTCGTCACCGAGCTGCTCGACGTCGACCACGACGACCTCGTCGGCGAGGACCGCGCCCGCCCCGATCCTCACGCCCGCGTGGGCGACGATCCGGCAGCGCTCGCCGAGTCGCGCGTCCTCACCGATCTCGATGTGCGAGCCCGCGGCGGCGACGAGCCGTGTCCGCGCCCCGAGGCGACACCCGTCGCGCAGGACGATCTCGGCGCCGGGCGCGACCTCTGCCTGGACCCCGCGCCCGACGGCGACGCCGCGCCCGACGCGGACGCCCCGGCGCGCGGCGAGCCGAAGACGCCGGAGGCCCGTCATCGCTCTCGGAGGCCGAGCCGGGCGCCGAGCGCCGTGCGCTCACGCACGCGACGGACGCGATCACGTACGACGGCGCGCGCGTGGGCGGGCGCATACCGGACGTCCACGGGTGGGTTCGCGCCCCGCACCGCGACCGAGGGCCGAGCGTCCACTCCGAGCGCCGCCGCCGCGCGGTCCGCGATCTCGAGCTGACCGATCGCGGTCGGATGGACCGTGTCCGGCAGGACGCGGACCCACCCGCCGAAGTCCTCGAGGTCGACGATGCCCGCATCGCGGGCCGCCGCGACCCGCCGCACGATCGCGTTGGCCTCGCGGGGCTTCGGCGCGCACGTCGGCCGGCCGAGATCGAGCGGGAGCGTGAGGACGAGGAGGCGCGTGGCGCGCGCGGCGAGATGTGCGCAGATCGCATCGAGATCGCGCTCGTAGGCGGCGGCGTCCCACGCCGGCGAGCGGGCGTCGTTGACGCCGACGTAGAGCGCCGCCAGGTCGTAGTCCGCCGTGACGCGCGGCACCTGGACGTGGAGGACGGTCGTCGCCGTCGCGCCGTTCTCCGCGTACGACGTGTAGGGGAGGTCGAGCGCGCGGGCGAGCCACTGCGCCCACGAGAGCGGCGTCACCCCGAGCTGCATCGAGCCCTCCCCGACCGTGATGCTGTCGCCGAGGGCGATCACCCCCTTCCGGCACACGTCGCTCACGCGCGGCCCGCCTCCTCGGTGACGGCGCGCAGCCGCTTCGCGAGCCGGGGGGTGAGCGCACCCGGCTCCATGCGCCACCGCCAGCTCCCGGTCGCGCGCCCCGGGATGTTCATCCGCGCCTCGCTGCCGAGGCCGAGGACGTCCTGCGCCTGCACCATCGACAGCTGGGCGGGGGACGAGGCGGCGAGGCGGATGAGCGACCACCACGGCTCGTCCTCGCGCACGCCGGCCTCCGCGACCGTCCGGTCGATGTCGGCGCGGACCGCGTCGGGCAGCGACCCCAGCCAGCCGCGGAGCGTGTCGTGGTCGTGCGTGCCGGTGTAGACGACGCTGTCCGCCTCGTGGTTCTCGAGACGGTGCGGGCCGTGCGGGTCGTCGGGGTCGAACGCGAACTGCAGGACGACCATCCCGGGGAACCCGAGCTCGCGGCGCAGCCTCGTCACCGGAGGCGTGATGACGCCGAGGTCCTCGGCGATGACCGGCAGCTCGCCGAGCGCCTCGCGCGCGGCGTCGAACACCGCGCGGCCGGGACCGCGGCGCCAGCGCCCCGCCCGGGCGTCCGGGGACCCCTCCGGCACCGCCCAGTAGGCGACGAATCCCCGGAAGTGGTCGATGCGCGTCATGTCGAAGAGCGCGAACGTCCGCCGCATCCGCTCGGTCCACCAGCGGTACCCGCGGCGCTGCAGCGCGGGCCAGTCGTAGAGGGGGTTCCCCCAGAGCTGGCCCTTGTCGCTGTAGGCGTCGGGCGGCGCCCCCGCGACCTCGCCCTCGCGGAAGATCTCGGGGTGCGCGACGTGGTCGGCGCTCCCCGGGGCGACGTAGATCGGGACGTCGCCGATGAGCCCGACGCCCCGGTCGCGGGCGTAGGCGCGCAGCGCGCTCCACTCGCGGTCGAACCGGACCTGGTCGGCGATGGCCCGGCGGCCGCCGGCGACCGCCGCCCAGTCCTCGACCCAGGCCGCTTCACGAGCGCGGAACGCCTCGATCTCGTCGTCGGAGACCGGCGCGGACGGCTCGGCGAGCAGGCCGCGCCACGCCGCGAACGCCGACTTCGACTTGTACGGGGAGCCCGCCCGGTCGGGTGGGCCGAGCGGCAGCATCTGCCACCACGACTGCCCCGCCTCGGCGAGCCAGTCGATGAAGCGGAACGCCTCGTCACCGAGCGTCCCGCCCGGAAGGCTCGTCGGGTGGAGCTGCACTCCTGAGGCGCGTTCACAAAACAGACGGTTACATCCTCCGCGAAACGGACAGAGTGAAGGGGATGCCCGGTTCCCCCTCCCCCGAACCGCCCCCGCCGCGGATCCAGATCGTCGATCCGACGCCGCGCATCGGCGGCGGACGGTATCCGGCGAAGCGGACCGTCGGCGAGAGCGTCGTCGTCGGGGCGGAGATCTTCACGGACGGCCACGACGTCGTGCGCGCCGTCGCGAAGTGCCGCGCGCCCGGGAAGCGGGCGTGGCGCGAGAGCCCGATGCACCGCACGGACGCCCACGTCGACGGCGACCACTGGGCGGGCGAGTTCCCGGTCGACCAGCTCGGGCGCTGGACGTGGACGGTCGAGGCGTGGACCGACGCCTTCGCGACGTGGCGCGGCGAGCTGCGCCGCAAGGTCGACGCCGGCGAGCCCGACCTCTCGAGCGAGGTCCTCGAGGGCGCGCTCCTCCTCGAGGAGGCCGCCGGCCGCGCCGACGGCGAGGACCGTCAGCTCATCGAGGAGGCGGTCGCGACGCTTCGCGACGACGACCTCGGCGACGACGCCAAGCACGAGGCGGCGCTCGACCCGGGGCTCCTCGACGTCGTCGCCCGCCATCCGGACAGGTCGCGGTCCTCGACGCTCGAGAAGCCGCTCTGCGTCGACGTCGATCGCGAGCGGGCGCGCTTCGGGTCGTGGTACGAGCTCTTCCCGCGCTCGTGGGGCGGCCTGCGCGGCGTCGCGTCGCAGATCCCCGCGCTCGCCGACCTCGGGTTCGACGTCCTCTACCTCCCGCCGATCCACCCGATCGGCCACACGAACCGCAAGGGCCGCAACAACGCGCTCGTCGCGGGGCCGGGCGACCCGGGCTCCCCGTGGGCCATCGGCGACGAGCACGGCGGGCACACCGCGATCCACCCGGAGCTCGGCACCTTCGAGGACTTCGACCTGCTCGTCGAGACCGCGGCCGCCCACGGCATCGACATCGCCCTCGACTTCGCGATCCAGTGCTCGGCCGACCACCCCTGGCTCACCGAGCATCCGGAGTGGTTCAACCACCGACCGGACGGGACGCTGAAATACGCGGAGAACCCGCCCAAGAAGTACCAGGACATCTACAACGTCAACTGGGACTGCGACGACTGGCGCGGTTTGTGGGAGGCGCTGCGGGACGTCGTGCGCTTCTGGGCCGACCGCGGCGTGAAGGTCTTCCGCGTCGACAACCCGCATACGAAGCCGATCCCCTTCTGGGAGTGGCTCATCAAGGAGATCCGGGCCGTCCACCCCGACGTCGTCTTCCTCGCCGAGGCCTTCACGCGCGCCGCGATGATGCGACAGCTCGCGCGGATCGGCTTCAACCAGTCCTACACGTACTTCACCTGGAAGAGCTCGCGCCACGAGCTCACCGAGTACGTCACCGAGCTCGCGACGAGCGGCATGCAGGACTACTACCGGCCGAACTTCTTCGTCAACACGCCGGACATCCTCACCGAGGAGCTGCAGCACGGCGGGGCGTCGAAGTTCGCGAGCCGGCTCGTCCTCGGCGCGACGCTCAGCCCCACCTACGGCATCTACTCGGGCTACGAGCACTTCGAGGGCACGCCCGTGCGCACGGGCAGCGAGGAGTACCTCGACTCGGAGAAGTACGAGATCAAGGAGCGCGCGCTCGACGGGCCGCTGCTCCCGCTCGTCAAGCAGCTCAACGAGATCCGCCGGGCCCACCCCGCGCTCCAGCAGCTCGCCGACACGCACTTCCTGCACACGGAGAACGACGCGCTCGTCGCCTACGCGAAGCGGAGCGGGTCGAGCGCCGTCATCACGGTCGTCACCCTCGATCCCTTCGACGCGCAAGAGGGTGTCGTCGTCGTCCCCTACGAGCTCGGCCTCCCGCCGGTCTTCACCGTCCGCGACCTCCTCGCGGGCGAGACGTTCGACTGGCGGATGGGCCGCAACTTCGTCCGGCTGGGACCGCTGCGCGTCGCCCACATCCTGGAGGTGAGCGCTTGAGCACGCAGCACGACCCCGACCGCGTGAGCACGCATCAGACCTGGTTCGAGTCCGACCCCCTGTGGTTCAAGACCGCGCTCTTCTACGAGATCCACCTCCGCGGCTTCTTCGACGGCACGGGTGACGGGAACGGCGACTTCCGCGGGCTCAGCGAGAAGCTCGACTACCTCCAGTGGCTCGGGGTCGACTGCCTCTGGCTCCTCCCCATGTACCCGTCGCCGCTGCGCGACGGCGGCTACGACATCGCCGACTTCTACGGCGTCCATCCCGACTACGGGACGATGGACGACGTCCGCGCCTTCATCGAGGCCGCCCACGAGCGCGGGATGCGGGTCATCGCCGACCTCGTCATGAACCACACCTCGAGCGACCACGACTGGTTCCAGGAGGCGCGCTCGAGCCCCGACAGCCCGAAGCGCGACTGGTACGTGTGGTCCGACGACCCGACGCTCTACTCCGACGCGCGGATCATCTTCGTCGACACCGAGACCTCGAACTGGACGTGGGACGAGCAGGCCGGCGCCTACTACTGGCACCGCTTCTTCCACCACCAGCCGGACCTCAACTACGACAACCCCGAGGTCCGCGAGGCGATGCTCGACGTCCTGCGCTTCTGGCTCGACGCCGGACTCGACGGCTTCCGGCTCGACGCCGTCCCCTACCTCTACGAGCGCCACGGGACGAACTGCGAGAACCTCTCCGAGACGCACGAGTTCCTCAAGGAGGTCCGCGCGACCGTCGACCGCGAGTACCCGGACCGCGTCCTCCTCGCCGAGGCGAACCAGTGGCCCGAGGACGTCGTCGAGTACTTCGGCGACGGCGACGAGTGCCACATGGCGTTCCACTTCCCCGTCATGCCGCGCATGTTCATGGCGCTGCGGCGCGAGGAGGCGACGCCGATCACCGAGATCCTCTCCCAGACGCCCGCGATCCCCGACAACTGCCAGTGGGGCCTCTTCCTGCGCAACCACGACGAGCTCACGCTCGAGATGGTCACCGACGAGGAGCGCGACTACATGTACGCGGAGTACGCGAAGGACCCGCGCATGAAGCTCAACGTCGGGATCCGCCGCCGCCTCGCGCCGCTCATGGACAACGGCCGCGACGAGATCGAGCTGCTGCACGCGATCCTCTTCAGCCTGCCGGGGTCCCCGGTCCTCTACTACGGGGACGAGATCGCGATGGGCGACAACGTCTACCTCGGCGACCGCGACGGCGTCCGCACCCCGATGCAGTGGACGGGAGACCGCAACGGCGGCTTCAGCCGCGCGGACTTCGCGCAGCTCTACGCGCCGCCGCTCATGGACCCCGTCTACGGCTACCAGGCCGTGAACGTCGAGGCCCAGCTGCGGACGGCGAGCTCGCTCCTGCGCTGGCTGCGCCGCTTCATCGCGCTGCGCAAGGAGCATCCCGTCTTCGGGCTCGGGAGCTTCGAGACGCTCACCCCGTCGAACCCGAAGATCTTCGCCTGCATCCGCGAGTACGAGGACGACACGGTCCTCTGCGTCCACAACGTCGGGCGCTCCGCCCAGGCGGTCGAGCTCGACCTCAGCCGCTTCGCGGGCCGTGCGCCGGTCGAGCTGTTCGGCCGGACGCGCTTCCCGCAGATCGGCGAGCTGCCGTATCTCCTCACGCTCGCCCCCCGCGGCTTCTTCTGGTTCCGCCTCGAGGAGGTCCACGATGAGCCTTCCTGACCGGACGACCGACCCGCTCGAGGAGTGGCTCACGACGCAGCGCTGGTTCGCGTCCAAGGCGCGCGACGTCATGAGCGTCAACGTCCTCGAGCGCATCGCGCTCAGCGACGACCCGCTCCTCGAGCTCGTCATCGTCGAGGCGCGCTTCGAGGCGGGGACGCACGAGCTCTACCAGGTGCTCCCGGGCGAGCCGGACGGCGTGCACGCGCTCACGCGGCTCTTCGCCGAGGAGGCGACCGTCGGCCCCGTGGCCTTCCACGGCGGCCGGGAGCTCACCGGCGAGATGCGACCGATGGGCGCGGAGCAGTCGAACTCGTCGTTCGTCTTCGGAGAGCAGCAGGTGCTCAAGGTCTTCCGCCGCATCGAGCCGGGGATCAACCCCGAGCTCGAGATGCTCCGGTTCCTCTCGGAGCGCGACTTCGAGAACATCGCCACGCTCACCGGCTGGTACGAGTACGACGGCGAGCTCATGAGCGCGACGATGGGGATCGCGCAGCGGTTCATCGGGGAGGCGCGCGACGGCTGGGAGCTCGCGCTCGACGACCCGAAGGGACTCCTCACCCGGCTCCCGGAGCTCGGCGCGGCGACGGGGCGCATGCACACGATCCTCGCGTCCGACAACACCGACGCCGCGTTCGAGCCCGAGGAGCCGAGCGTCGAGGCGCTCGCGCTCCTCACCGCGACGATCGACGAGCAGATCGAGCGCGTCTTCCTCGATCTCCCCGACGACCAGGCGCTCGGGCCGATCGCGGGCCGCGGCGAGGAGGTGCGCGACCGGCTGCAGCTCATGTCGCACGTCGGCGTCGGCGGGCGGCTCATCCGCCACCACGGCGACTACCACCTCGGGCAGACCATGCTGCGCGACGCGGGCTGGATCATCCTCGACTTCGAGGGCGAGCCCGCCCGGACCCTCCTCGAGCGACGCCGCAAGCGCTCGCCGCTGCGCGACGTCGCCGGGATGCTGCGCTCCTTCGCCTACGCCGCCTCGGCCGCGAGGATCCTCCGCGGAGTCCCGACCGAGGAGGACTGGGAGGAGCGGGCCCGCAGCGCGTTCCTCGACGCCTACTTCGAGGCCGTCGAGCCGACGCTCCTGCCGGCCGGCGACGCCGCGATCACGAAGCTCCTCGCGATCTTCGAGCTCGAGAAGGCGGTCTACGAGCTCGAGTACGAGCTGAACAACCGGCCCGACTGGGTCGCGATTCCCGTCGCCGGGATCGCGCGGCTCCTCGACACGGAGGTCATCTCATGACGATGGCGGATCTCGACCGGCTCGCGGCACGCGACCACCACGACCCGCACTCCGTGCTCGGCGCGCACCCGATCGCCGGAGGCGTGCGGATCCGCGTCTTCCACCCGGTGGCCGAGTCCGTCGTCGTGCACCCGGCGGACCTCGCGCTCGAGCGGGTGCATCCGGGCGGCGTGTTCGAGGGGGACGTCCGCGACGTCGAGCTCCCCTACGACTACGAGATCGAGTTCCGGTTCCCCGACGGCAACACGCACCGGACCGCCGACCCGTACCGCTTCGCCCCGACGCTGAGCGACGTCGACGAGCACCTGTTCAGCGAGGGCCGCCACGAGCGGCTGTGGGAGAAGCTCGGGGCGCACGTCCGCGAGCTCGACGGCGTCCGCGGGACGTCGTTCGCCGTGTGGGCGCCGGCCGCGCGCTCGGTGAGCGTCGTCGGCGACTTCAACCACTGGGACGGCCGGCACCACCCGATGCGCGCGCTCGGCGCGTCCGGCGTCTGGGAGCTCTTCGTCCCCGGCGTCGCCGAGGGGACGATCTACAAGTACGAGATCCGCACGCAGTCCGGCGAGCTCACGCTCAAGGCGGACCCCTTCGCGTTCGAGACCGAGATGCCGCCGCAGACGAGCTCGGTCGTCCACCGCTCGACGTACGAGTGGAAGGACGCGGATTTCCTGGCGGCACGCGAGAGCTCGGCGGCGATGGACCGGCCGATGTCGATCTACGAGGTCCACCTCGGGTCGTGGCGGCGCAACCCGCTCGAGGACGACCGCTCGCTCACCTATCTCGAGCTCGCGGACGAGCTCGCCGCCTACGTGAGCGACCTCGGGTTCACGCACGTGGAGCTGCTGCCGGTGATGGCGCACCCCTTCCCCGGCTCGTGGGGCTACCAGGTGACGTCGTACTACGCCCCGACACCGCGGTTCGGCTCCCCGGACGACCTGAAGGCCTTCATCGACCGGCTGCACCAGCACGGCATCGGGGTCATCCTCGACTGGGTGCCGGCGCACTTCCCGCGCGACGCGTGGGCGCTCGCGCGGTTCGACGGGACGGCGCTCTACGAGCACGACGACCCGCGCCGCGGGGAGCACCCCGACTGGGGCACGCTCGTCTTCAACTTCGGGCGCAACGAGGTCCGCAACTTCCTCATCGCCAACGCGCTGTTCTGGGCGCGCGAGTACCACGTCGACGGCATCCGCGTGGACGCGGTCGCCTCGATGCTCTACCTCGACTACTCACGCGAGGAGGGCCAGTGGGTGCCCAACGAGTTCGGCGGCCGCGAGGAGCTCGAGGCGGTGGCGTTCCTCAAGGAGCTCAACGAGGTCCTCCACCGCGAGTTCCCCGGGGTCGTGAGCGCCGCCGAGGAGTCGACGGCGTGGCCGGGCGTCTCCCGGCCGACCTACCTCGGCGGGCTCGGCTTCGGCTTCAAGTGGAACATGGGCTGGATGCACGACACCCTCGGGTACTTCCAGCAGGACCCGGTGCACCGGCGCTACCACCACCACGAGCTGACGTTCTCGCTCGTCTACGCCTTCACCGAGAACTTCATCCTCCCGCTCTCGCACGACGAGGTCGTCCACGGCAAGGGCTCGCTCCTCACGAAGATGCCGGGCGACCGGTGGCAGAAGCTCGCGAACCTGCGATCCCTCTACGCCTTCATGTGGGCGCATCCGGGCAAGAAGCTCCTGTTCATGGGGCAGGAGCTCGCGCAGGAGCAGGAGTGGAGCCACGACCGCTCGCTCGACTGGCACCTCCTCGGCTCCGGGGAGAACTCGGGCGTCCAGGCGCTCGTCCGCGACCTCAACGCGACGCTGACGTCGACGCCGGCCCTCTACGAGGTCGACTTCGACGGCCGCGGCTTCTGGTGGATCGAGCCCAACGACGCCGACCACAACGTCGTCGCCTTCGCCCGCGCCGGCGAGGACCCCGAGAGCGACGTGCTCGTCTGCGTCGCGAACCTCTCGCCGGTCCCGCGCGAGGGCTACCGGCTCGGGCTCCCTCACGCCGGGCGCTGGCGGGAGGTGCTCAACACGGACTCCTCCCTCTACGGCGGCACCGACACCGGCAACTTCGGAGAGGTCGTCGCCGACGGCCCCGGCTGGCACGGTCAGCCGTTCTCCACGGACATGACCCTCCCCCCGCTCGGCGTCGTCTGGCTCGTGCCCGACCGCGCGTCCCGCAGCACGCCGACGGCGACTCCGGAGGCGGCGAAGGTTCCCGCGCCCGGGTCCCGGGTAGCTTCCGCCCGTGCACGACGCCGCTGACGAGCTCCCCTGGGAGCGCCACCTCGGGGCGACCCCCGTCGACGAGGACACGGTCGAGTTCCGGGTCTGGGCGCGCGACCGGGACGAGGTCCGCGTCCGGGTCGGCGACCGCGAGCACCTCCTCGAGGACGTCGGGCTCGGCATCCACGAGGGCCGCGTGCCGGCGCGGCACGGGGACGATTACGCGTTCGTCCTCGAGCCGGACGGGCCGGAGCTGCCGGATCCCGCGACGCGCGACCAGCCGGAGGGTCTGCGCGGTCCGTCGCGGATCGTCGACCCGCGCACGTTCACGTGGACGGACGCCGGCTTCTCGCCACCCGCGCTCGAGGACCTCGTCGTCTACGAGCTCCACGTCGGGACGTTCACCGAGGAGGGGACGTTCGACGCCGCGATCCCCCACCTCGCCGGTCTCGCGGAGCTCGGCGTCACCGCGATCGAGGTGATGCCGGTCGCCGAGTTCCCCGGTGAGCGCGGCTGGGGCTACGACGGCGTCTACCTCAGCGCCGCCCAGTCGAGCTACGGCGGGCCCGAGGCGTTCCAGCGGCTCGTCGACGCCGCCCACGCCTGCGGTCTCGCCGTCGTCCTCGACGTCGTCTACAACCACGTCGGCGCGTCGGGCGTGAAGGCGCTCGAGGCGTTCGGGCCCTACTTCACGGAGCGCTACGAGACGTTCTGGGGCAAGGCGATCAACTACGACGACGAGCACTCCGGGCCGGTGCGGGAGTGGGTGCTGCAGTCCGCCGAGGGCTGGGCCCGCGACTTCCACGTCGACGGCCTGCGGCTCGACGCCATCCACGCGATCTTCGACCAGAGCGCGCACCCGATCCTCACCGCGGTCGCCGAGCGGGTCCACGCCGCGCGCCCCGGCGCCCTCGTCATCGCCGAGTCGGGGCTCAACGACCCGCGCGTCATCCGGCCCGTCGGCAGCGGCGGGAACGGGCACGACGCGCAGTGGGCCGACGACTTCCACCACGCGCTCCGCGTCCTCCTCACCGGGGACCGCGACGGCTACTACGCGGACTTCGGGACGGTCGGCGACCTCGCGAAGGCGTTCCGGCGGCCGTTCGTGCACGACGGGACGTACTCGCCGTTCCGCAAGCGCCGGTACGGCGCGCCGGCGGACGACCGTCCACCCCGGCAGTTCGTCGTCTTCGGCCAGAACCACGACCAGGTGGGCAACCGCGCGTTCGGCGACCGGCTCCCACGCGAGGCGCGCCCGCTCGCGGCGTTCTGCGTCCTCCTGTCGCCGTTCGTCCCGATGCTCTTCATGGGCGAGGAGTACGGCGAGGACGCCCCCTTCCAGTTCTTCTCCGACCACATCGACGAGAAGATCGCGGTCGCGACACGCGACGGCCGTCGCCGCGAGTTCGCCGCGTTCGCGGAGTTCTCCGAGGAGGAGGTCCCCGACCCGCAGGCCGCGACGACGTTCGAGCGCTCGAAGCTGAGCCGCGTCCGCGACGAGCCGCTCGCCGCGCTCTACGCGGAGCTGCTGCGCGTGCGCCGGACGCTCCCCGGCGACGAGGTCCGCACGGTCCACGACGAGCATGCGCGCTGGCTCGCCGTCGACCGGGGCGACCACCGCCTCTGCTGCAACTTCGCCGGGGACGAGCGCGCGGTGCCGGCCGGCGACCGGCGCGAGATCGTCATCGCGACCGGCGAGGCGACGGTGCGCGAGGACAAGGTCGTGCTCGGCCCGCGCACGGGGGCGCTCGTCCGGTGAGCCTGCGCGAGCACGAGGTGTGGCCGGGACGCCCGTTCCCGCTCGGCCCGACCTGGGACGGCGAGGGGACGAACTTCTCGATCTTCAGCGAGAACGCCGAGCGCGTCGAGCTCTGCCTCTTCGACTCGGGCGACGTCGAGACGCGGATCGAGGTCGTCGAGCGCACGGCGTACAACTGGCACTGCTACCTGCCCGGGGTGGGTCCCGGCCAGCGCTACGGCTACCGCGTCTACGGGCCCTACGACCCCGAGGAGGGCCACCGGTTCAACCCGACCAAGCTCCTCATCGACCCCTACGCGAAGGCGATCGAGGGCGAGATCCAGTGGGAGAGGGCGAGCGTCCTGCCCTACGTCCCCGACGAGACCGACGTCGCCGACCTCGAGCCCGACGACGAGGACGACGCCGACGCGATCCCGAAGTGCCTCGTCGTCAGCACCGACTTCGACTGGGAGGGCGACCGCCTCCTCGGTCACCGGTGGAGCGACACCGTCATCTACGAGACGCACGTGAAGGGCTTCACGCGGCAGCACGAGGACGTCCGCGAGGACCTCCGCGGCACGTTCGGCGGCCTCGCATCCGAGGCGGCGATCGCGTACTTCAAGGACCTCGGCGTGACGGCGGTCGAGCTCCTGCCGGTCCACCACATCGCCGACGAGCACTTCCTCGCGGAGAAGGGCCTCAGCAACTACTGGGGGTACAGCTCGATCGGCTACCTCGCGCCGCACGCCGACTACGCGGCGACCGGCTCGACGGGGGAGCAGGTGCGCGAGTTCAAGGGGATGGTGAAGGCCCTCCACAAGGAGGGGATCGAGGTGATCCTCGACGTCGTCTACAACCACACGGCAGAGGGGAACCACCTCGGGCCGATGCTGTCGTTCCGCGGGGTCGACAACGCCTCGTACTACCGGCTCATGCCCGACGACCCGCGGTTCTACATGGACTTCACGGGGACGGGCAACAGCCTCAACGTCGTCCACCCGAGCGTCCTGCGGCTCATCATGGACTCGCTGCGCTACTGGGTCATCGAGTGCCACGTCGACGGCTTCCGCTTCGACCTCGCGAGCGCCCTCGCGCGCGAGCTCTACGACGTCGACCGGCTGAGCGCGTTCTTCGACACGATCCACCAGGACCCGATCCTCTCCCAGGTGAAGCTCATCGCCGAGCCGTGGGACGTCGGTCCGGGCGGGTACCAGGTCGGCAACTTCCCGGTCCTGTGGACCGAGTGGAACGGGATGTACCGCGACACGATGCGCGACTTCTGGCGTGGCGAGGCCGGCGTCGGCGAGTTCGCGAGCCGGCTCACCGGCTCGAGCGACCTCTACCAGGAGGAGGGGCGCGAGCCGTTCGCCTCGATCAACTTCATCACCGCGCACGACGGCTTCACGCTCGCCGACCTCGTCTCCTACAACGAGAAGCACAACGAGGCGAACCTCGAGGGAGGCCAGGACGGCACCGACGACAACCGGTCGTGGAACCACGGCGTCGAGGGTCCGACGGACGATCCGGAGATCCGCGAGCTGCGCGAGCGCCAGCAGCGCAACATGATGACGACGCTCCTCCTCTCCCAGGGCGTCCCGATGATCCTCGGCGGCGACGAGTTCTCGCGCTCGCAGGGCGGCAACAACAACGCCTGGTGTCAGGACAACGAGATCTCCTGGTTCGACTGGGACATCGACGAGCCGGGGCGCCGGATGCACGGCTTCACGAAGCGCGTCATCGCGCTGCGCCGCAATCACCCCGTCTTCCGCCGCCGCCACTTCCTCTCCGGCGAGACGAGCTCGGCGGCGGGGACCGGGCCGCCCGACGCGTGGTGGTTCCGCACCGACGGCCGCCGGATGACGCACCGCAACTGGGAGGCCGGCGGGCACGTCATCGGCCTCTTCCTCAACGGCCGCGAGTTCCCGTACCGGGGCCACCGCGGCGAGCGCATCATCGACGACTCGTTCCTCATCCTCGTCAACGCGCACCACGAGGACGTCACCTTCACGCTCCCGGGGCGCCGCTACGGCTCGACGTGGGCGCTCGAGCTCTCGACCGCCGAGCCCGAGGCGGAGGCCGGTGCCTACACCGTCGACGCACGCCGCTCGCTCGAGGTGACGTCGCGGTCGATGACGGTGCTGCGGCGGGTCGCGCCGGAGAAGTGAGCCGATGAGCATCCCCCGCGCGACCTACCGGCTCCAGCTGGGGCCCGAGATGCGCTTCGACGACGTCCGCGCGCTCGTCCCCTACCTCCGCGATCTCGGGATCACGCACGTCTACCTCTCACCGGCGCTGCAGGCGCGGTCGGGCTCCACGCACGGATACGACGTCGTCGACCCCACGCGCGTCTCCGAGATGCTCGGCGGCGAGGAGGGGCTGCGCGCTCTCGCCGGCGAGGACATCGGGATCGTGCTGGACATCGTCCCGAACCACATGGGCGCCGGGGACGAGAATCGCTGGTGGGCGGACGAGGCCGAGCGCGTGCGGGTCTTCGACGTCGACCCCGGGACCGGGCACCACCGGCGCTTCTTCGACATCGACGACCTCGCCGGGGTGCGCGTCGAGGACCCGGAGGTCTTCGCGCTCACGCACGACAAGGTCCTCGAGCTCGTCGGCGACGGCGTGCTGGACGGCCTGCGCGTCGACCACCCCGACGGGCTCGCCGATCCGGCCGGCTACCTGCAGCGCCTGCACGACGCCGGCGCGGAGCACGTCTGGGTCGAGAAGATCCTCCACCCCGGCGAGCGGCTGCGGGACTGGCCGGTCGAGGGGACGGTGGGCTACGAGTTCCTCGTCGACGTGCAGGCCCTCTTCGTCGATCCGGTCGCGGAGGCGCCGCTCACGGCGCTGTGGCACGAGCTCTCCGGGGACTCCCGGTCGTTCGACGAGGTCGCGCTCGATGCCCAGATGGAGCAGGCCACGACGACGTTCACGCGCGAGGTCGACCGGCTGCGGACGATCCACGATCCGGGCGGCCTCGAGGAGGCGCTCGCGCGGCTCCCCGTCTACCGCACCTACGTGACGGACGGCCGCGTCGCGCCGGAGGACCGCGCCGCGCTCGAGGCCGCCGGCCGGCCGGACCTCTTCGACGGCGCGCCCGCGGAGTTCGTCTCGCGCTTCCAGCAGACCTCGCCGCCGGTCACCGCGAAGGGCATCGAGGACACGGCGTTCTACCGCTACCTGCGGCTGCTCGCGCTCAACGACGTCGGCGGCGACCCGGGGCGGTTCTCGGTGCCGGTCGCGGACTTCCACCTCGCGAACGCGCAGCGGGCCGAGCGGTTCCCGCACAACCTCCTCATCACGCAGACGCACGACACGAAGCGCTCGGGCGACGCGCGGGCGCGGGTCGGCGCGCTCAGCACGATGCCGGAGGAGTGGGCGGAGCACGTCCGCGGGTGGCTCGCGGCGACCGAGGACCTCGTCGAGGACGGCGCCCCCGACGTCCCGGAGCGCTACCTCGTCTTCCAGACGCTCGTCGCGGCGTGGCCGATCACGCCGGAGCGGCTCGAGGGCTACGTCGAGAAGGCGCTGCGCGAGGCGAAGCGCAACACGACGTGGGTCGACCAGGACCACGGCTGGGAGGAGCGGGCGAAGCGGTTCGCCACCGGGCTCCTCGAGCACGACCGGTTCCGCGCGTCGTTCCTCCCGTTCCTCGACCGGCTGCTGCCGGAGGGCGAGCGGTCGGCCCTCGGTCAGCTCCTCCTCAAGCTCACCGTCCCCGGGGTCCCCGACGTCTACCAGGGCGACGAGCTCTGGGACCTCTCGCTCGTCGACCCGGACAACCGCCGGCCCGTCGACTGGGAGACGCGGCGGGCGGCGCTCGACGCGCTGGCGCGGGGCGAGGCTCCGACGCGCGAGACGATGAAGCTCCACGTCATCCGCCGCGCGCTCGACCTCCGCGCCCGGCGGCCCGAGGCCTTCGACGGCCCGTACCGACCGGTCGATGCCGGCCCCGACGTCTGCGCGTTCACGCGCGGCGAGGCCGTCGAGGTCCTCGTCGCGGTCCCGGTGCGTCGCGACGCGGTGGCGCAGATCGACGCGTCGGGCTACGCCGACGTCCTCGGAGGGCACTCCCCGCCCGGAATGTCCCTCCTCGAGAAGGCGTGAATGCCGATCCGCCCACCGATACCGGGGGTGGATCGACACTCACCGGGTCGGGGCGGGTCAGCGGGGGTCCGCGAGGCCCATGTCGCGGCCGATGATCTCCTTCATGATCTCGGTCGTGCCGCCGTAGATCCGCAGGATGCGGGCATCGGCGTAGTCGCGGCAGATGGGGTACTCCTGCATGTAGCCGTAGCCGCCGTGCAGCTGGAGGCACGCGTCGGTGACCCGGCCGAGCATCTCGCTCGACCAGTACTTCGCCATCGCCGCCTCGGCCGCCGTGAGCTCGCCGGCGACGAGCGACCGCAGGCACTGGTCGACGAACGCGCGCGTCGACGCGATGTCGGTGCGGCACTCGGCGAGGACGAACCGGGAGTTCTGGAAGGTGCCGATCGGCTGCCCGAACGCGTGGCGGTCCTTCACGTACTCGAGCGTGCGCTCGAGCGCGCCCTCGGCCGCCCCGACCGCGCCGATCGCGATCGACATCCGCTCCTGCGGGAGGTTGTGCGTGAGGTGGCGGAAGCCGTCGCCCTCCGCGCCGATGAGGTTCTCGACCGGGACGCGCGCGCCGTCGAAGAAGAGCTCCGCCGTGTCCTGGGCGTGCTGGCCGAGCTTCTCGAGGTTGCGTCCGCGCGTGTAGCCGGGCGTGTCGTTCTCGACCATGACGAGGCTGAGGTCGGAGTGCGTGCCGGTCGACCCCGTCCGCACGGCGGTGATGACGAGGTCGGCGTTGAGCCCGCTCGTGATGAACGTCTTCGAGCCGTCGACGACGTAGTGACCGTTCTCGCGGACGGCCTTCGTCTTGATGCCCGCGAGGTCCGAGCCGGTGCCGGGCTCGGTCATCGCGATCCCGAGGACGAGCTCGCCGCTCACGATGCCGGGCAGCCAGCGCTCCTGCTGCTCGCGGCTGCACAGCTCGAGGACGTAGGGCAGCGCGACGTCGTTCTGCATCGTGACGCAGAGCGCGAAGGCGTTGAGCCCCCGCCGCGTCGCCTCCTCGTTGAGCACCGCGTTGAAGCGGAAGTCCTCGACGCCCGGACCGCCGAACTCCTCCGGGACCTGGAGTCCGTAGAAGCCGAGCTCGCCGATGCGGCGCAGCACCTCACGGGGCACCTGGCCCTCGCGCTCCCAGTCCTCGTAGTGCGGGACGACCTCGGCGTCGAGGAACCTCCCGAAGCTCTCGCGGAGATCGTCGTGGTCGGCGGTGAACGTGTCGCGCTTCATGCGGTGGTGCCTCCGGGGACGAGCGAGCGGACGGCGGCGATGCCGTCCACCTGGGTGAGGGGATGGGGACCCGCCGGCGAGAGGCAGAAGCCGTCGACGCCGGCGTCGCGGTACTCGGCGATGCGCGAGGCGACGTGCTCGGCGTCGCCGATGAACGCCCACTTCTCGACGCGGTCGAACGGCATGCCGTACTGACGCTGGATGTGCTCGGCCGCCTGCTCGCGCCCGACGCCCGCGTCGTCGCAGACGTTGACGAACGCGACGAGCGCGACGCCCGGGGCGGGACGCCCGTGCTCCGCGGCCATCGACGCGAGCTCCTCGCGGGCACGCGCGACGTCCTCGGGGTCCATCCACATCGGGAAGTAGGCGTCGCCGACGCGGGCGGCCCGCCTCAGGGCCGCCGCCGAGCGGCCGCCGACGAGGACGGGCGGCATCTGCGGGACGGCCGGCGCGAGGCCGTCGCAGTCGACCGGGAGGATCCCGTCGGACTGCACGCGCTCGCCGGTCATGAGCGGCGGCAGGAGGTCGAGCGCCGCGTCCATCCGCTTGCCGCGCTCCTTGCGGTCGACCCCGACCGCGCGGAACTCCGGCTCGTACTCGCCGCCGAGCCCGACGCCGAGGAGCAGCCGGTCGCCCGCGAGCGCCGCGATCGTCGAGAGCTGCTTCGCGAGCAGGGTCACCGGGCGCAGCGTCGGGTTGAGGATCGCCGTGCCGAGCTTCACCCGCTCGGTCACCGCGCCGGCGAGCGTGAGGCAGGTGACGGCCTCGAGGACCGGCTGGTGGAAGAGCAGGTGGTCGGGGACCCAGACGTGGTCGAGTCCGGCGGACTCCGCCTCGCGGGCGGTCTCGGCGACGGGCGTCCCGTTGCCGAAGGTGTCGATCGTCTGCAGGGCGATCCCGATGCCCGCCCAGGGTGGTGCGGTGCTCATGCTGTCTCCTCGATCGTTCTCGGTTCCGCGATCTCGCCGAGCGCGCGACGACGCTCGCGGGCGGTGAGGCCCGTGAGGCGCCGGGCCCCGCGCTCGGTGACGACGACGTCGACGTCCGCTCGCGTCGTCGACACGGGGCCGTCGAGCCGCTCGACGATCCGCGCCGCGGGCAGCGCGACGACGCCCGTCCCGCCGCTCGCCGCGGCCGCGCGCAGGAAGTCCACCTGGCCGCCGATCGCCCCGACGGCGCGGCCGCCGACCGACTCGCAGCCGGCATTGCCGTCGAGATCGACCTCGATCGCGCTGTTGATCGCGACGAGGCGGCCGACGCCGGCGAGCGTCGCCGCGGAGTGCGTGTGGCTCACGGTCCGCAGCACGACGTCGTCGCGGCCGTCGACGGCGTCGTAGAGGCGCTGGGTGCCGACGATCTGGCCGGTGACGGTCGGGCGGGAGAGCGCGTCGGCCTCGAGGAGGTCGACGAGTCCGTCGCTCACCATCCCGCTGTGGATGCCGAGGTCCCGGCGGTCGGCGAGCGCCACCAGGATCGCGTCCGGCAGCGCGCCGACACCCATCTGGAGCGTGTCGCCGTCGCGCACGAGGGCCGCGACGTGGCCGGCGATCGCGCGCTCGACCGGGCCGGGCTCCGCGTGCAGCTCGGGGAGGGGCCGGTCGGTGTGGACGACGGCGTCGAAGCGGTCGTACGCGATCGTCTCGCCGCCGACCCGCGGCGCGCGCGCGTTCACCTCGCCGATGACGACGCGGGCGTGCGCGATCGCGTCGGGGAGGTAGTCCGTGCCGCCCGCGTAGCCGCACCGCCCCTCGGCGTCCGGCGGCGTCACCTGGACGAGGACGACGTCGGCCGGGACGAGCCGCTCGGCGAAGAGCCTGGGAAGCGCGGAGTAGTGCGTCGGGATGATCGCGAGGCCGCCGATCCGCCCCGTGCGTCCGAGGCCCCCGTAGGAGGAGACGCGCGCCTGCGGCGGGACGAGCGGCTCGTGGTCGTGCAGCGACATGCCGAGGAAGACGGTGACGTGACCCGCCTCTCGCACCGCCCGCCACACGGCCTCGACGAGACCGACCGGCTCGGCCGCGAGGTTGCCGACGACCACGCCGTCGCCGTCACGCAGCCACGGGGCGAGGTCGATCCGCGCCGCGTCGAGCTCGACCGGGGCCGCCACGACGTCACCCGTCGAGGCGCTCGATGATCGTCCCGACCCCGAGACCGCCGCCGCAGCACATCGTGACGAGGCCGAGGTCGCCTCCGGTCCGCTCGAGCTCGCTGATGATCGTCGCGAAGAGCCGGGCCCCGGTCGTGCCGACCGGGTGGCCGAGCGCCATCGCCCCGCCGTTGACGTTGACGCGGTCCATGTCCGGCCCGAGCTCCTTCGCCCACGCGAGGACGACGGAGGCGAACGCCTCGTTGCACTCGACGAGGTCGAGGTCGCCGATCGCGAGGCCCGTCCGGTCGAGCAGCTTGCGCGTCGCCGGGATGGGGCCGGTGAGCATGATCACCGGGTCGACGCCGACCGTGACGTGGTCGACGATGCGCGCGCGGACGCGCAGCCCGAGCCGCTCGGCCGTCGCGCGCGAGGCGAGGAGGACGGCGGCGGCGCCGTCCGAGAGCTGCGACGACGTCCCCGCGGTCACCCGGCCGTCCTCCTTGAACGGCGTCTTCAGCCCGGCGAGCGACTCCATCGACGTCCCGGGACGGATGCCCTGGTCGGCGTCGACGGTGCCGTGTGGCGTCTCGATGGGCACGATCTCCCCGCGGAAGCGCCCCTCCTCGGTCGCCCGCTGCGCCCGCGCGTGCGACTCGACGGCGAGGGCGTCCATGTCCTCGCGCGAGATGTCCCAGCGCTCGGCGATCCGTTCGGCGCTGAGGCCCTGCGGGATGAGGTCGAAGCGCTCCTTGAGCCGATCGGTCCACGGGTCGCCGTAGAGCTCCTGGATCTTCACCGGCGAGTTGATCGGCACGTGGTGCATGTGCTCGACGCCGGAGGCGATGACGAGGTCGTGGACGCCCGAGGCGATGAGCCCCGTGCCGTAGGCGACCGCGGACTGCGCCGACCCGCAGCGGCGGTCGATCGTCGCCGCCGGGACCTCGACCGGGTAGCCGGCCTGGAGCCACGCGTTGCGGGCGATGTTGCGCGACTGCTCGCCGAAGGGCGCCGTGCAGCCGGTGATGACGTCCTCGACCTCGGCCGGGTCGAGCGACGAGCGCTCCAGCAGCGCGGTGAACGTCGCCTCGAGGAGGTCGGCGGGGTGCGTGTCGCGGAACGCGCCCTTCTCGGGGTGCGCGCGGCCGATCGGCGTGCGCACGGCGTCGACGAGGACGACCTCGCGGCCGGCGTCGAGCATCGGGCTGCGGACCTCGCGCGCCATCAGATGACCGTCCCGCCGTCGACGCACAGCACCTGGCCGGTGATGTACGCGGCGTCGTCGGAGAGGAGGAACGCGAACGTCCCGGCGACCTCGTCGGGCTCGGCGAAGCGGCCGAGCGGGATGCGGGCGAGCGTCTTCGCCTTCAGCTTCTCGTCGGTGCGGACCGTCTCCGTCATCGCGGTCGCGGCGAGCGGCGCGACGGCGTTCACGGTGATCTGCCGCTTGGCGAGCTCCTTCGCCCCCGACTTCGTGAGGCCGACGACGGCGGCCTTCGCCGCCGAGTAGTTCGCCTGGCCGATCGTGCCGACGAGCCCGGCGGCCGAGGTCGAGTTGACGATGCGGCCGGTCCCGTCGTCGGGCAGGTGCGACAGCGCGGACTGCATGACGTGGTAGGTCCCGAGGAGGTGGACGTCGAGCACGGAGCGGAACTGGTCCTCCTCCATCTTGTGCAGCATCGCCGGGCGGATGATCCCGGCGTTGTTGACGACGGCGTGGAGGGCGCCCAGCCGGTCGGCGGCCGCGTCGACGGCGGCCTTCACGGCGGCCCCGTCGGCGACGTCCGCGCCGAGCCCCACCGATCCGCCTCCGATCTCGTCGGCGACCGCCGTCGCGGCGCTCTCGTCACGGTCGACGACCGCGACCTTCATGCCCTCGGCCGCGAGCCGTCGCGAGACCGCGGCGCCGATCCCGGCGCCCGCGCCCGTGACGAGCGCGACCCGTCCCTCGAGGCCGCGCATCAGTACGACCTCGGGAGGCCGAGGACGTGCTCCCCGACGTAGTTGAGGACCATCTCCTGCGGGAGCGGCGCGATCTTCAGCAAGCGTGCCTCCTTGTAGTAGCGCTCGACGTGGTACTCGCGGGCGTACCCGAACCCGCCGTGCGTCTGGATCGCCCGGTCGCAGGCCTCGGTGCCCGCGTCGGAGCAGAGGTACTTCGCCGCGTTCGCCTCGAGGCCGGCGGGCTCGCCGCGGTCGTACTTCCACGACGCCTTGCGCAGGACGAGCTCGGCGGCGTCGAGGCGCATCCGCGCGTCGGCGAGCGGGAACTGGATGCCCTGGTTCTTGCCGATGGGCCGGCCGAAGACGACGCGCTCGTTCGCGTAGTCGACGGCGCGGCGCAGCGCCGCCCGCCCGAGCCCGAGCGCCTCGGCGGCGATGAGGATCCGCTCGGGGTTGAGGCCGTCGAGGAGGTACTTGAAGCCCTTCCCCTCCTCGCCGACGCGGTCCTCGGCGGGGATCTTCAGGTCGTCGATGTACAGCTCGTTGGAGTCGACGGCCTCGCGCCCCATCTTCGGGATCGGCCGGATCTCGATGTTCGGGCTCTGCACGTCGGTGAGGAAGAGCGTCATCCCGTCGGTCTTCTTCGCGCAGTCCTCGAGCTTCGTCGTGCGCGTGAGGAGGAGGACCTTGTCGGAGTGCAGCGCCTTCGAGATCCACACCTTGCGCCCGTTGCACACGTAGTGCGACTCGTCGTCGGAGAGCTTCGCGAAGGTCTTCGTCGCCGTCGTGTCGAGACCGGCGTCCGGCTCGGTGATCCCGAAGCAGACGTGCATCTCGCCGCTCACGATCTTCGGCAGGAGACGCTCCTTCATCTCCGGCGTCCCGTGCTTGATGACGGGATGCATCCCGAAGATCATCCCGTGCAGGGACGAGGCGGCGTTCATGCCGCCACCGCTCGCGGAGATCTCCTCCAGCATGATCGACGCCTCGGTGATCCCGAGGCCGGTGCCGCCCTGCTCCTCGGGGACGCAGATCCCGAGCCACCCGTCCCGGGCGAACGCGTCGTAGAACTCGTGCGGGAACTCGTGCTGGGTGTCCTTCTCGAGCCAGTACTCGTCGTCGAACGTCCCCGCGAGGTCGGCGACCGCGCGGCGGATGTCCTGCTGGTCCTGGGTGAGTGCGAAGTCCATGGGGCCTCTTCCTTAACGATCGTTAGGGAGACTAGCGCCCGCGGCGCCCGGCGTGAACCCCCGGTCCACCGCCGGGCGCGGATTCGCGCCTCTCGGAAGGGGGAGACGCCCCCCGCGGTCAGGTCGTGCGGGCGCGTGCGAAGTCGACGAACCAGTCGAACGCGCCGGGGTTGGCGAGCGCGTCGCGGCTCGCCGCCTGCTCGGGGTCCTGGCCCATGAGGAGGCGCTTCACGGGCACCTCGAGGACCTTGCCGGTGAGGGTGCGGGGCACCTCCGCGACCGCGTGGATCTCGTTCGGGACGTGCCGAGGCGAGCAGTCCTCGCGGATGCGCGTGCGGATCTGCGCGACGAGGTCGTCGGTGAGCTCCTCGCCGTCGGCGAGGACGACGAAGAGCGGCATCCAGCCGTCTCCGGTCCCGTCCATCGCGGGGACGTCGACGACCATCGCGTCGACGACCTCGGGGAGCGCGAGGACGGCGGCGTAGATCTCGGCCGTCCCCATGCGGATGCCGCCGCGGTTGATCGTCGAGTCGCTGCGGCCGTAGATGACGGCGCTGCCGCGCGGCGTGATCCGGATCCAGTCGCCGTGGCGCCAGACCGCCCGGTCGTAGTGCGAGAAGTACGACTCGCGGTAGCGCTCGTCGCCGGGGTCGTTCCAGAACATCACCGGCATGGAGGGCATCGGCTGGGTGACGACGAGCTCGCCGACCTCGTCGATCACCGGCCGGCCGGCGTCGTCCCACGCCTGGAGGTCGACGCCGAGCCCCGCTGCCTGCAGCTCGCCGAGGTGGACGGGGACGAGGGGGTTCGCGCCGACGAACGCCCCGGCGATGTCGGTGCCGCCGGAGGCGCTGAAGAGCCAGATGTGCTCGCCGAGCTCGTCCATCACCCAGCGGAAGCCCTCGGGGGACAGAGGCGACCCGGTCGAGCCGATCGCGCGCAGGCGCGAGAGGTCGCGGCCCTCGCGCGGGTGGATGCCCGCCTTGAGGCAGCCGTGCAGGTACGCGGCGCCGGTCCCGAAGACGGTGACGCCCGCGGCGTCGCAGAGATCCCACAGCACGCCGATGTCGGGGTGCCCGGGGTTGCCGTCGTAGAGGACGATCGACGCGTCGGTCATGAGGCCGGCGACGAGGTAGTTCCACATCACCCACCCGGTCGTCGTGAACCACAGCACGCGGTCGTCGGGCCGGGTGTCGTGCTGCAGCCGCCACGTCTTGAGGTGCTCGAGGACGATGCCGCCGTGCCCGTGGACGATCGCCTTCGGCAACCCGGTCGTCCCGGAGCTGTAGAGGATCCAGAGCGGGTGATCGAACGGGACGCGGGCGAACTCGAGCGGCTCGTCGGTCGCCGGGAACGCGTCGGCCCAGTCGCCCGCCGAGGCGTCGAGGTAGCCGAGCCGCACCGTCCGGCGCAGCGACGGGAGCGCCTCCTCGAGCTCGGCGACGACCTCGGTGCGGTCGTGGTCGCGGCCGCCGTAGCGATAGCCGTCGACGGCGAGGAGCACGGACGGCTCGATCTGGGCGAAGCGGTCGACGACCGTCCGCGTCCCGAAGTCCGGCGAGCAGCACGACCACGTCGCCCCGAGCGAGGAGACCGCGAGGAACGCCGCGACCGTCTCGGGGACGTGCGGCAGGTAGCCGACGACGCGGTCGCCCTCGCCCACGCCCATCGCCTGCAGGCCGGCGCGGATGCGCGTCGTCTCCTCGCGCAGGTGCCCCCACGTCCACGTCTCGTGCTCGCGGACCTCGCCGGCCGCCTGCAGCGCGAGCGCGTCGTCGTCCTTGCCGCGGAAGACGTGCTCGGGGAAGGAGAGGCGGGCGTTCGGGAACCACGACGCGCCCGGCATCCGCGCGTCGGCGAGCGCCGGCTCGGGCGAGCCGTCGTGCAGGACGTCGAAGCGGTCCCACACCGCGGTGCGCCAGAACCGCCCGACGTCTTCGACGGACCAGGCATGCAGGGCCGCCGCGTCCTCGAGGCCGAGCTCGTCGCGCAGCAGCGCCATCTCCGAGCGCTCGAGCAGGTCGGGGCCGGGCGTCCAGATGACCTCGGGGATCTCGTCGGTGCTCGCCATGACACCGACCGTATCCGCGTCGGCCGTCGCCGCCATCCTCCCCGAGGGGGAGCCCCGCTCGACCCTGGGGGGAGGGCTCAGCCGAGCGCGAGGAGGTCCGGCAGGCTGTCCTCGAAGGCGTCGAGGACGGCGGGGTCGAAGTGCGTGCCGCGCCCGGACCGGACGATCCCGAGCGCGTCGGGGACCGGCATCGCCGGCCGGTAGGGGCGGTCGCTGAGGAGAGCGTCGAGGACGTCGGCGACCGCCGCGATGCGCGCCTCGAGCGGGATGTCGTCGCCGCATAGGCGCCGGGGGTAGCCGGTGCCGTCCCAGCGCTCGTGATGGGCGAGCGCGATCGTCGCCGCGAGCTCGAGGAGCGCCGACCCCGAGCCGCTGAGGATCGCGTGCCCGATCTCGGTGTGGCGCTGGATCTCGGCACGCTCCTCGGCGGTGAGCGGCCCCTGCTTGAGGAGGATGCTGTCGGGCGTCGCGACCTTGCCGAGGTCGTGCATGGCGCTCGCCGTGCGCAGCAGCTCGCAGCGCTCCGGTGAGAGACCGAGGGCGCGGGCGATGACGACGCAGTACTCGCTCATCCGCCGCACGTGCTCGCCGGTCCCGCCGTCACGGAGCGTCACCGCGCTCGCGAGCCGCGCGATCGTCTCGTCACGCGTCCCGATGATCTCCGCCTGGCGTCGCGCGAGAGCGACGGCCTGCGAGAGCTGGTGGGCGACGGCGCGGCAGAGATCGACCTGCTCGGGCGTGAACGGCCGTCCGTCGCCGCCGAGGACGACCACGCCGAGCTCGTCCCTGTCGTCGCGCAGCCCGACCGCGACGCCGTCACCGGAGACGACCGCGCGACCGTTGCGCGCCGCCGCGTCGACCGCGTCGGCGGGGACGTGCGGGGGCTCTCCCACCCGGACGGTCTCGCCCGGCGTCGCCGAGCGGAACTCCGCCCCGGCGACCCCGGTGGCCTCCATGCACCGCTTGAGGATGTCCTCGATGACCGCGGCGGGGTCGGGCGAGCGGCCGAGGACCTCGGAGATCCCGGCGATGACGGCGAGCTGGGCGTCGCGCTGGGCGAGCTCGTCCTCGAGCGCGACGTGCTCGGCGGCTTGCACCGCGAGCGCACGGCCGAGACGCTCGGCGTGGAGCGCGACGTAGCCGTCCTCGTCCTCGTCGCGCGCGGGCCGGGCGGTGACGACCCGCCGGATGGCCTCGAGGATCGCGGCCATGTCCGGCTCGCGGGTCACGAAGCCGACGGCGCCGGCCTTCACCGCGAGCTCGCGGTCGGACTCCTCGACGAAGACCGAGGAGGCGAGGATCACCGGGACGTGGGAGAGCTGCGGGTCGTGGGCGATGCGACGGCAGAGCTCGAAGCCGTCGAGCCCCGGCATGAGGACGTCGGCGACGACGACGTCGGGCTGCTCGGAGCGCACGGCGTCGAGCGCGGCCGCGCCGTCCGGCGCGTCGACGACCTCGTACCCCGCGTCGCGGAGCCGCAGGACGGTGAGCTTGCGCTGGAGGTCGGTGTCGTCGGCGACGAGCACCTTCGTGCCGTCGCCCGCGCCGCCGCTCGCGAAGCCCGGGACGAGGCGCTGGACCGCGGCGAGGAGCGCCGACGGCTCGACGGGCTTGCGGATGCGCTCGTCGAATCCCGCCGCGGAGGCCGCCTGCCCGAAGAGCTCCTGCGCGTGGGCGCACACGGCGACGACGGGCGTGCTCGTGCCCTCCCGGCGCGAGCGGATCGCGTCGCGCAGCTCGATGCCGTCCATGTCGGGGAGGACGAGATCCTGCACGACGAGATCGAGCGGGCCGTCGAGCGCGGCGAGCGCCGCGGCCCCGTCGCGCGCCTCGACGACGTCGCAGCCGTGGCTCTCGAGGGTCACGCGCAGCATCTTGCGGTTCCCGGGGTGGCCCTCGACGACGAGGACGCGTGGACGGCTCATCACGCCGCCTCGGCGGGGAGGTGCGGCGCGAGCTCCTCGGCGAACCGGCGCGTGTCGAGCGGCTTCGGGATGAAGCCGGTGCACCCGGCGGCGAGCGCCTTCTCGCGGTCGTGCGTCATCGCCGCCGCCGTGAGCGCGACGACGGGGATGTCCCGCGTCGCGGGGTCGTCCTTGAGGCGCCGGGTGAGCTCGAACCCGTCGACCTCGGGCATCTGGAGGTCCATGAGGATGATGTCCGGGCGCTGCTCGGCGAGCCGGTCGAGCGCCTCGCCGGCGCTGGCGGCGACGTCGGCGTCGTGCCCCTCGGAGGCGACGAGCAGCTGCGCGAGCTTGAGGTTCATCGGGTTGTCGTCGACGATGAGGATCCGCGACCGCATGCCTCACCCCACCGGCTCTGCGGCCGGCTCGGCCGGCGTGGGACGCTCGACGGCGACGACCCGCGGGAGGACGACGTGGAAGCGGCTGCCGACGCCGAGCGTGCTCTCGACGGCGACCTCGCCGCCCTGCGCCTCGACGATCGACTTCGTGAGCGAGAGGCCGAGCCCGGTCCCGCCGTGCCGGCGGTTCGAGCCCGTGTCGACCTGCTCGAAGGCGTCCCAGAGCCGCTCGAGGCCCTCCGGCGGGATGCCGGGCCCGTCGTCCTCGACGACGATCCGGAAGCGGCTGTCGCACTCGAGCGTCGCGCGGACGCTGACCGACCCGCCCTCGGGCGTGAAGCGGAGCGCGTTCGAGACGTAGTTGAAGAGGATCTGCTTGAGCTTGCCCGGGTCGAGCTCGAGGGGATCGATCGCCGGGTCGATCTCGCTGCGCAGCTCGATGCCCTTGCGGACGGCGAGCGAGCCGACCGCGTCGCACACCTCGCCGACGATCGTGGCGCACTCCACGGTCTCGGGGCGCAGGTCGATCTTCCCGGCCTCGATCTTCGAGAGGTCGAGGACGTCGTCGATGAGCCGGCGGAGGTGGCCGGCGCTCGTGAGGATGTCGCCGAGGTACTCCTTGTGGAGATCGGCGACCGGGCCCACGCGCCCGTCGTGCATGAGCTCCGCGAACCCGATGATGCCGTTGAGCGGCGTGCGCAGCTCGTGGGACATCGTCGCGAGGAACTCCGTCTTCATGCGGTCGGCGGCGACGACCTCCTCGTTGCGGTGGGCGAGCTCGGCGTTCGCGCGGGCGAGCTCGTCCGAGCCGAGGGCGAGGCGGCGGACGAGGACGACGACGAGGACCGAGACGAGGACGAGGACGAGGAGGAGCGCCCACGGCAGCCACTCGGAGAGCCCGCCGACGGCCGCGTACAGGCTGCTCTCAGGGGTCGTCACGACGACGGCCCAGTCGGTGCCGACGATGGGGGCGCTCGCGTAGTAGAGCTTCTCTCCCTCGAGCTCGATCGGACCGGACTTCCCGGCGGGGAGGCGCAGGACGCCGTCGGGAAAGCGTCCGCTCGCGGTCGCGAGCGGGGCACCGGTCGCGCTCACGACGAGGGCGTCGTCCTGCGGCGAGGTGCGGATGCGCTGCAGGTATCCGCCGAGGAAGCCTTGGAGGAGCTCTCGCGGGAACGACATCACCGCGACGCGGCGGCCGTTCTCGGTGTCGATGCCCGAGACGAGATGGACGCGGCCGTCCGCGCCGTCGCCGACGTCGAGGATCCAGTCCTCTCCGGCGCCGACCTCCCGCGCCGCGTCGGCGGCCTCCGGCACCGGTCGGCCACGCTCGGCGGCGTCCTGCGGCCACTTCGCGAGGACGCGGGCCTCCGCGTCGGTGACGACGAACGACTGTCCCGGGATCTCGACGGCCTCCCTGAGGACCTCGTCCGTGATCGTGACGCTGCTGAGGTCCTCCGCACGCTCGTCGACCGCCGTGCGGGCGGTCTGGATGAGGATCGACTCGGTGAGGGCGGCGGCGATCGTCGCGCGCTGGTCGAAGTTGCTCTCGAGGTCCGTGCGGCTCTGCGCACGCGACGAGAGGAGGGCGACGGCGACGATCGCGATGAGGAGAACCGTGACGGCGCCGGTCACGGCGACGACGCGCTGCGGTGACCTTGGCATGTTCGCGTCGTCGGCACTCGGGATTCCGGTCTTGAGCGATTCGTCGCCTTTCCGGAGCAAGATCCCCCCGGCGGATGACGAGGAATCTCCCCTGGGGAGGTGCAACGCCGACCCCCGCGGTGGGAATGTCGGGGGGTCGCCAGCCACCCGAGGAGACCCCGTGCCCATCACCGCCACCGACCTCGCCGCCTATCCCGCGCGCTACTTCGACGCCTGGAACGACCAGGACATCGAGAAGGCGCTCGGCGTCATCGCCGACGACATCGAGTGGGTCGACCCGCTCCTCCCTGCGCCGCTCACGACGAAGGACGCCGCCCGCGGCTTCTTCGAGGGGAGCTGGGCGGGGCTCCCGGACTTCCGCATCGAGGCGATCGGAGAGCCGCTCGTCGACGAGGCGGCCGGCCGCGTCGCGCAGGAGTGGCGGATGACCGGGACGCACGAAGGCGAGCTGGCCGGCATCCCCGCGACCGGCAAGCCGTTCGACGTCAAGGGCACGGACGTGTGGGAGGTCGACGCGGACGGCCGCGCCACCTCGGTCCACGCCTACTACGACGCCGCGACGCTCATGCGGCAGCTCGGGCTCGCGTGAGGGTCGAGCCGATCGCGATCTGCGATCACTCCCTTCACACGCCGTCGAGTGGCACCTAGATTCCGCGTCATGCGATCGGAGCGGACGCGGGCCGAGTCCCTGCAGCGGCTGTGCGCGAGGGGCGGCAGCTGGGGAGTCCTCGTCCTCTTCGTCTCCCTCTTCGGGACGGGGGCCCTGCCGCCGCCCTCGCCGGCCGACGAGCCCCAGCAGCTCGTCGACAGCTACTTCGCGAACAAGGACCTCGTCCTCGCCGGGCTCGTCGTCGGCTTCATGGCGTTCGGCTTCTACGCCGCCCTCACCGTCTCCATCTTCATGCAGCTCCTGCGCATCGAGGGCCGCCGGCCGGTCATGTCGTTCCTCCAGCTCGGCTCCGGGCTCGGCTGCTGGCTGTTCCTCTCGGTCCCGATGCTCGTCCTCGTCGCGGCGGGGTTCCGCGTCGATCGCGACCCGGAGGTGACGCAGGCGATGGTCGACCTCGCCTACGTCCTCTTCGTCATCCCGGTCGCGCCGTTCCTCCTGCAGTACCTCGCGCTGGCGAGCGTCGTCCTGCGCGACGAGAGCGCGGAGCCCGTCTACCCGCGCTGGGTCGCGTGGGCGAACATCGCGATCGTCATCTCGTTCGTGCCGGCGCTCGGGCTCGCCTTCGTGAAGGACGGGCCGCTCGCCTACAACGACGTCCTGCCGTTCGGCATCCCCGTCGTCACCTTCGGCCTCTGGATGCTGATGATGGGCATCATGACCCGCCGCGCCGTCGACCAGGAGGTCCGCCAGCGGATCGAGGCGGAGCGGGCGCTCGCGGCCACCGAGGCCGTCGAGGCCGGTGAGCGCGAGCCGGTCCTGTCGACGTGAGCGACCAGGGCTACCCGGACTTCATCGATCCGTTCGCGACCCCGGCGCGGGCCACGACGACGGCGGCCCCCGGCGGCACCGGGACGAGGCCGTCCGCCCGTGCCCGGTCGCGCGCGGACGGCAGGCGCTACCCCGGCGAGGCCGGGCTGTGGGTCCTCATCGCCGAGGACGTCACGGTCTTCAGCGTCGTGTTCGCGGCCTTCCTCGTCAACCGGGCGCAGGAGCCCGCGACGTTCGCCGCCTCCCGCGAGGAGCTCCTCCTCACCGTCGGGGGCGTCAACACGCTCGTCCTCCTCACGAGCTCGCTGCTCGTCGCGGGAGCCGTGCACGCCTACCGGTCGGGGGCGGCGTCGCGCGCGAGGCGGCTCACCGTCGGCGCCGCCGGTCTCGGCGTGGCGTTCGCGGTCCTCAAGGCCTACGAGTGGATCCACACGCTCGACGCCGGCTTCGAGCCGTCGACGAACGACTTCTTCATGTTCTACTACGCGCTCACCGGCGTGCACTACCTGCACGTCGTCATCGGGCTCGTCGTGCTCGGGGTCGTGTGGCGGCGGATGCAGCGCGACCCCGGGGGCGAGAGCCGCGCGTTCGTCGAGGGCGGCGCGGCGTTCTGGCACATGGTGGACGCCCTGTGGATCGTCCTCTTCGCCCTCCTCTACCTCACCGCGACATGACCCTCGCGCTCCCGCGCCGGATCGTCCTCGTCTGGGTCGGCCTCGTGCTCGCCACGATCGTGTCCTGGGTGACCGGACCCGACCAGGGCGCCACGACGCACGGCGCGCAGGCCGGCGCCGTCGCCGCGCTCACCCTCGCGATGATCAAGGTGCGCTACGTCGCCCTCGACTTCATGGAGGTGCGCGACGCCCCGCCGGCCCTCCGCCGGGGCATGGAGGCGTGGGTCGCAGCCGTCGGGACGCTGCTCGTCGTCCTCTACCTCGCCGCCTGATTCACCCAACCTCCCTGACGAAACTCACTCCTGGCGTGAGTTTCGTCAGGACGGATGAGGATCACGGGAGCGGCGGGAAGCCCGACCCCGTGATGAAGAGCTGCGGGACGAGCGTCGTCGCCTTGCCCTCGGTGACGAGCGGCGTGTAGGCCCGCGAGGTGACCGGGTCGAGCTCGAAGAAGTCGAGCTCGTCGCGCATGCGCTCCCACAACCCGGCCCGCCGTGCGTAGGGGGCGATGAAGTCCGTGAAGTAGACCTGCGTGCCCGCCATGATCTTGTCGCGACGCGGCATCGCGGCGATGCGCGCGTAGAGCCGCGAGGTCGCCTCCTCGCAGCCACGCAGGATGCGCGAGCGCTCCTCGGCGTCGACGGGCCGCAGCTCCTCGATCGGCGTGTCCCATCGATCGCGGGCGTAGAGCGCCGCGCCGGTGATGTGGCGCAGGTAGTTCGCCGGCGTCGTGAAGAGGGTTCCGATGTCGACGAGCGACGTCTCGAGGGGGCCGACGGGCTCGAACACCATCGCCTGCGTGACGGCGTGAGGAAGATCGGACGCGGCGTCCGCCCAGTGGTAGACCGGGTCGTGGAGGAAGTGGTCGCGGACGATGAGGAAGCGCCCGTCGCCGAGCGGGTAGGGCCCGGTGTCCGACACCCCGCCGCGATAGTCGAAGTGCAGCAGGAAGCCCATGAGCTCGGCGCTCGCGCTGAAGCGCTGGAATGCACGGCGCTGCTCGGGCTCCGTGAAGATCTCGGCGTCCTCGCGGAAGCGGTCGATCCACTCGGCGTCGAGCAGCGGGGCGGCGTACCCGCGCGAGCAGGTGAACATCGTGCCGCCGTCGCCCCAGGTGCCCTTGTAGAGGCGACGCATGAACTGCAGGACCGTGCGCAGGTCCTCCTCGCGCTCGCCGACGTCCTGATAGCCGAGGGAGATGCTCACGCCGCGACCGAACGCCGCCATGAAGCCGAGGGCGAGGTTGCGCAGGAGGTTGATCTTGGTCCCGACCTCGCGACGGGCGACAGCACCGAGCTCGATGATCCCGTCGGGCCCCAGTTCGTCGGTCATGAAGCGCAGCAGCTCGGGGTAGCGCTGCCAGGTCTGCAGGAAGCCGAGCGCCTCGTACTCCTGGCGCGGGATCAGACCGGACTCGCCCTCGGTCGCGCGCGCGGCGAGGCAGTCCCACATCGTCCACCCGACGTACTCGAGCATCTCGTTGGCCTCGTCGCGCGTGAGGTCGCGATGCAGCGTGTCGTCGTCGAGGTGGAGGGTCCGCGTCCGCAGGCGCGCCTGGAGCATGCGGTCGCCCTCGTCGCCGTGGGGCACCTCACCGCGGTAGCGCTCGAGCAGCGTCTGGATCTGGGCCGCGGTGTCCGCGTCCATCTCGGGCGTCGCCGGGCGGCTCTCGGCGTCGGACGTGGGGGCGTCGGCGTCGACGAGCACGGCCCCTCTCGGGGACGACGAGACGTCGAGGCGCACGAGCGCGCCGTCCGCCGGGACGACCTCTCCGCGCGGCGTGCGCATCCCCTTCGTGAACTCGACCGACATGAGGCAGGGGACGCCGTACTCCCGGGCGAGGATGCCGAGGTGGCTCTCGGGCGCCCCCTGGAGCGTGATGATGCCCTTCACGCCCGCCATGAGCACCGGCGTGAGGAACGTCGTCGTGCCGCCGCGAACCATCGCGATCGTGTTCGGCGCCTCCCCCGAGGCGACGAGATCGGTCACCGCCTGCGGGGAGTCGAGCCACAGCGCCGGGCCCTCGACCGGGTCGTCCTCGAAGACGGTGAGCCCGGTGCCGGCCTGTTCGAAGGCGATCGTCGTCATGCGTGCCGGCCCATGCGGTCCGCGATGTACTCGGGAGCCCAGGAGAGCTCGGAGTAGGTGACCCCGGGGGCCCCGTCGATCTCCGCGGTCCCGATGACGTCGACGAGGGTGAGCCGCGGGTTGATCGGATACACGATGTCCGCGTGGCGGCTGCGGTCCGCTCCACCCGTCGCGACCGTCGTACGACCCTCGGAGTCGTGCAGCTCGAGCCGCAGGCCGCGGTGGACGAAGCGCTCGTCGAGCTCGTAGTCGAACCGGGCGTCGAGGATCTCGGCCGTCGTCCCCTCCTTGTGGACGTACCCCCGGATCGCGCCGTGCCCGTAGGCCTGGAGGTCCATGACGTTGATCGAGGCGTCCTCGGCGAGGAAGTTCCACCACTTGTAGTGCGTCACCGCTCCCCAGTCGCGGGCGCCCCACGAATGGTCGCGGTGGCAGAACGCATCGACGGCGATCTCCTCCCCGTCGATGCGCAGGACCCCGCGTGCGCGGCCGCCCTGCTCGTAGCGGTCGTCGGCGAAGAAGGACGGGAAGCCGTCGGCGTGGGAGGCGTACGTGTAGGGGACGTGGAAGCCCTCGAAGGCGAGCTCCACGCCGAGCCGGTCGCCGCCGTAGGCGACGTCGGCCGAGCGCAGCGGCTCGCTGTGCGCGACGTGCACCGGCCCGACCCTCCAGTCCGTGAACGGCATCTCGAGACCGACGTCGATGCCGTCGCGCATCTCGAAGATGGGCTCGTCGAGCCGGGGCCCGAACGCGACGCCGGCCGCGCCGGCCTTGCCGTGGGCGTCCACCCAGGTGTAGACGAACGCGCCGAGCTGCTCCTCCGGGAGGGGCAGGACCCAGACGAGCGATTCACGCGCGTGCGGTCGCGCGGGGTCGAGGCGGTGACGGGCGTCGCAGGACGGGTCGAGGGCGGCGACGGACATGCTCAACCTCCAGGTCGTGGTCGGTGGCCGGCCTCACCGCTCCCCTCGGAGGGCCGCCTCCGAGTCTCGCCCGTGCGTCACCCGTCGCGCCTGTCCCCGTCGGGCGGTTCTCGTGCCTCGGCGGGGTCAGGGCACCGCGCGGCCGCGTCGCTCGGACGCGCTGGTCGTCGCGTCGAGGCGCGCCTCCGGTGGGGCTCCGGGGAGCGCGAGGCCCGCGGGGCCTCAGCCGGCGATGTGCTCGAGATAGCCGGGAGGCCAGAGGAAGTCGGTGAACGCCGCGCCGGCGCGGCCGTCGATGTCGACGCGCAGCATCGCGTCCATCAGCGTCGCGGCCGGGCTCACCGGGAAGACGAAGTCGCCGAACGCCGAGCCCCTCAAGGTCGTCGTACGATCCGCGTCGTCGCGGACGGCCAGCGCGCACTCGCGCTGCATCCAGCGCTCGTCGTACTCGACGGTCCAGTCGGCCTCGACGATCGACGCGAGGGTGCCGTCGCGGAAGACGTAGCCGACGAGATCGCGCCGGCCGTAGGCGTTCAGCTCGCTGAGGTGGAGCGACAAGTCCGGAGCTTGCGCCTCGATCCACTTGTAGTGCTGCATCGCTCCCCAGTTCCGCACGCCCCACGAGTGGTCGTGATGGCCGAGGGCGTCGACGTCGATCCAGCGGTCGTCGATGCGCAGCCGGCCGGTCACGCGCCCGCTCTGCTCCATGCGGTCGGTCGCGAAGTACGGCGGGCAGCCGCTCGGCGACTGCGAGTAGAGGTACGCGTCGTGCATCGGCGAGAACTCGAGCTCGACGCCGATGCGATCGCCCGTGAAGACGGCGCGACTGCCGACGTTCCCCGGCCGCATGGCGACGCTGAGCGGACCGACCTCCCACGCGTCGAATCCGGCGTCGTCCACGTCGATCCCGTCCTCGAACTCGAAGAGCGTCGAGCCGTCCTGGCCTCCCCCGTAGATCCACGCGGCGTAGCCGGCCCGGCTCGACGCGTCGACCCATGTGTAGACGAGCCCGACGAGACCCTGCTCGGGCAGCTTGACGTCGTAGAAGAACGACTCGCGCGCGTGCGGGACATCCGCGAGCGCGTGGCGGGCGAAATGCTCGGTGGCGATCATGGGCATGAGCCGACCCTGCCCGATCGCGGGAGCCGGCGGGGAGGCCGTGCCCCCACCGGATGGCGCGGATCCCCCGCCCGAGGGCGCGAGGCCCGAAGGACCGCCGAGGGGCGGGTGGGAATCATCCTTTTCGGGCCGGCTCTGCGACGACGTGGTTCTCGAGCGCGCCGATCCCCTCGATCTCGACGCGCACGACGTCTCCTGCCTGCAGGAAGCGTCCGCTCGGCGTGCCGATCCCCCCTGGCGTCCCGGTCGCGATGACGTCCCCGGCCTCGAGACTGCAGACCTGCGAGAGCGTCGAGACGATCTCCGCGACGCCGAGGATCATGTCGCCCGTCGTCCCGTGTTGCCGGACCTCGCCGTTCACGGTCGTGCGGATCGCGAGGGCTCTCGGGTCGAGCGCGTCCGCGCTGACGACGCACGGGCCGAGCGGACCGTGCGTGTCGAAGCTCTTCCCGGGCCACATGGTCTGGGTCTCCACCTGCCACTCGCGGATCGAGAGGTCGTTCGTCACCGTGTAGCCGCCGATGATCGCCGCGGCGTCCCGGACGTCGACCCGGCGGCCGCCGCGCGCGAGGACCACCGCCAGCTCGCCCTCGTAGTCGAGCATCTCGGCGTCGCAGGGGAGCAGCACGTCGTCGCGCGGGCCGACGATGCAGCTCGTCTGCTTGTTGAAGACGAGAGGGAAGCGCGGCGAGGGGTAGGCCTCCTTCGTCCGGCGGACGGTCTCGTAGACCCGCGTGACTCCGGCATGGTCGGTCGTCGGCCCCTCCGCCGCGTGGTCGGCGTAGTTGAAGCCGAGCGCGAGGAACTTCCCCGGTCGCTCCACCGGCGGGAGGAGGTCGACGTGCTCGACCGGTCGCCGGTCGCCGTGCGTGCGAGCGGCCGACTCGATGCGTGCCGCCCGCTGCGATGGCGGGAGCCCGAGCAGCTCCACGACGGATGTCGTGCCGAGGTCGACGACGAGCGGCCCGTCGAGGACGCCCGTCCTCGGAGCGCCGCCCTCGCGGTAGCGGACGAGCTTCACGATGCGGCCCCCGTGAGATTGTGGATAACCGATTGTCTGCCCGCCACCACTACGATGGACGGGTGGAGCCGATGCTGAAGCCGACGACGCCGACGCCGACGACTCGGGCCGAGGCCGTCGCCGACGACCTGCGGCAGCAGATCCTCGACGGGCGCCTCGCTCCCGGCACGGCGTTGCGGCAGATCGAGGTCGCGAAGGCGTTCGCGGTGAGCCCGACCCCGGTTCGCGAGGCGTTCGCGCGCCTCCAGCGCGAGGGCCTCATCACCTACGAGCCGCATCGCGGCGCGGTGGTGTTCCTTCCTCGGGTCGACGACCTCCGCGAGAACTACGAGATGCGCATCGCCCTCGAGCCGCTCGCGACGCGGATCGCCGCCTCGACGCTCGGCCCCGACGATCTCGCCGCGCTGCGCGGCCTCGTCGACGAGATGCGCGACACGCACGAGCTGCGTCCCTACTTCGCTCTCAACCGCACGTTCCACGCCCGGATCTACGCCGCCGCGCGCCGACCTCGGCTCGAACGACTCATCGCCGACCTCCGGGACGCGTCGGCGGCGTACGTCCGGGTCCTCATCGACGAGACCCCCTGGGACCGCGAGGGCGCACAGCGCGAGCACGAGGCCATCCTCGCGGCGCTCGAGGTCCGCGCCCCGGCGCGGGCGGCGAAGCTCATGGCCGAGCACCTCCGGCACAACGAGGCGCTCATCGAGAGCGCCATCGCAGCCGGTCACGGCAGCGGGAGCCGGATGTCGAACGGCCCGGAGGGCGGGAGCCCACCGGCGTAGGCGCGGTCGTGGAGCTCCTGCGGCGAGGCGCCGGCGCGGCGTGCCTCGACGTAGGCGTCGGGGTCGACCGGCTTGCCGATCGGATCGGCCGCGAACCGCGGATCGGTGCGGATGAACTCCGTCGACCTCGCCCAGTCGCCGTAGTTGTCGATCTGCAGCTCGACGGAGTTGTCGTCGGGGTCCTGGTAGTAGAAGGACAGGGTGAGCCCGTGATCGAGGCAGCCGCCGGGCACGATCCCGTGCGACTTCAGCCGCAGGTAGGTCGCGAGGAGGTCGTCGAGCTCCGGATACTCGAAGGCGACGTGATGCATCCCGGTCCGCGTCACCTTGGCGTCGTCGTCGACGAACGCCGGGAGCGTGATGAGCGCGATGCGGTGGTTCGCCTCGTCGTTGGTGAGGAAGGCGCCCCCGGGGAAGGAGAAGTTGGCCTCGGCGCCGAGGACCAGTCCGTACCACTCGACGAGGTCGTCGAGCCGGCGCGTCTTGAGGTTGACGTGATGGAGCGCGGGGCGGCGCACCCGCTGCTCGTCGAACGTGACCTCGGCCATGCCTCTCCTCCTGAGTCGGGACCACAGCCGCACTCGCGGCTGGTCGATATGTTATATACAACGCGTCCCGGAGGAGAGCGGAGGAGCGCTGCGATGCGAGAGGTGCGGGTCCCGGTCCTTGTCGTCGGTGGAGGAGGCTGCGGACTCGCGTCGTCCGCGTTCCTCTCGGATCTCGGCGTCGAGCACCTCATGATCGAGCGGCACGACACGACGTCGCACCTGCCGAAGGCGCACTACCTCACGCAGCGCACGATGGAGATCTTCCGTCAGCACGACATGGCGGACGGGATCTACGAGGTCGGTGCGCCGATCGACAACTTCGGCCACATCCGGTGGGTGACCTCGATCGGCGGCGACGGCCCCTACGACCGGCGCCAGTTCCACGAGTTCGACGGTTTCGGCGGAGGTGTGCTGAAGGACCTGTACGCGCGCGACAGCCCGTGCATGCCGACGAACTACCCGCAGCTCCGTCTCGAGCCGCTCCTGCGCCGGATGGCCGAGGAGCGGTCGCCGGACTCCGTGCGCTTCGGGCACGAGCTCGTCGACTTCGCGCAGGAGGGCGACGAGGTCCTCGCGACCGTTCTCCACCGCGCGGCCGACGAGCGCTACCGAGTCCGCTGCCGGTACATGATCGCCGCGGACGGCGGCAAGACCGTCGGTCCCGCCCTGGGCGTCCCGATGATCGGCCCGACCGGGATGATGGACATGGTCTCGACCCACTTCACGGCCGACCTCTCCGAGTACGCCGACGACGAGTCGATGATCACGTGGTCGATCAACGCCGAGGGCAGCGGCTCGTGGACGAGCGGAGCGCTCGTCAAGATGGGGCCCACGTGGGATCGCCACTCGGAGGAGTGGGTCATGCACTTCGCGTTCCGCCCGGACGACCCGGAGCGCTTCGACGAGGACAAGATCGTCCCGCGGATCCGCGAGCTGCTCAAGATCCCGGAGCTCGAGCTCGAGGTCCACAAGGTGAGTCACTGGATCCTCGACCGGATCGTCGCGGAGCGCTTCCGGATCGGGAACGTCTTCCTCGCGGGGGACTCCGCCCACCGCCAGCCGCCGACGACCGGCCTCGGCCTCAACGGCGCCTTCGCCGACGCCCACAACATCTGCTGGAAGCTCGCCGAGGTGCTCGCCGGCCGCGCGGACGACTCGCTCCTCGACACCTACGAGTCCGAGCGGCATCCCGTCTCGGTCGACAACGCCGACTGGGCGCTCGCCGCGTTCACGAACTTCGCGGTCGTCGACGTCGCGATGGGCTTCCTCCCCGGCGCGCCCATGGAGGCCAACGTCGCAGCGATGCAGGCCTTCTTCTCCGAGGGCCGGCTCGGCGCCTCCATCCGGGCCCGCTTCCGCGAGGTCATCCACACCCAGCGCGTCGAGTTCCACGCCCACGACATCGAGATCGGCTACTCCTACGAGGACGGCGCGCTCGTGCCCGACGGCACGGACGCGCCGGAGCGCGACCCGTTCGGCACGGAGTACGCGCCGACGACACGACCGGGCCACCGACTCCCGCACGCGTGGCTCGACCGCGACGGCGCGCGCATCTCGACCCACGACCTCGTGCGGCCCGGAGGGTTCGCGCTCATCGCGGGACCAGCCGGCGAGGCGTGGGCCGACGCGGCGCGCGAGGTCGCCACCGCCCTCGACCTGCGGCTCGACGTCGTGACGATCGGCGTCGACGCCCAGGACGTCGACGGCCGCTGGGCGGAGATCGCAGGCCTCGACCCGGCCGGGGCCGTCCTCGTGCGTCCCGACCATCACTGCGCCTGGCGGACGCAGGACACGGCCACGGACCCCGCGGCGGAGCTCACGGCTGCGCTTCGCCACGTCCTCGCCCCGCAGGCCTTGGCGAACGCGTCGTCGTAGCCGAGCCGGAGGCCGGACACCCGGACAGCACTGTCGAACGGCGTTTGCCGCGCCGTGCCGCGCGCCCGAAGGTCGGTCCATGACGGAGACGGCGACGCGCACGATGCCCGACGTGAATCGCGAGGTCGGGGACGTCGTGCCCGACCTGAGCACGTTCGTCCTCCCCGGCCGCGTCAAGGACCCGTCCGTCGCCGTCGACGAGGCGATCGCCGCCGAGCGCGCGGGCTTCGCGCGCGTGTGGATCTCCGAGCGCTTCGACCTCAAGGACATCGGCGTCCTCACCGGCGCGATCTCCGCGCTCACGTCGCGGATCGGCGTGGCGAGCGGGCTCGTCGTCGCCGGGGCGCGGCACCCGGTGGTGCTCGCCTCGTGGGCACAGACGCTCCAGGCGATGTTCGGTCCGCGCCTTCTCGTCGGCCTCGGCCGTGGCGCTCGCTCCGTCCTCGACCCGCAGGGCATCCCGTTCCCGACGATGCAGGCGACGGAGGATCTCGTCGTCGTGCTGCGCAGGCTCTGGGCGGGCGAGACCGTCGCCTACGACGGGCCGCTCGGCCGCTTTCCCGCGATGCGGCTCGCCGACGTCGCCGACGTCCCACCGCCGCCGATCCACCTCGGCGCGTTCGGCGCGCCGCGCGCGGCCGACCTCGCAGGCCGGCAGTGCGACGGCCTCGTGCTCCCGCCCTTCCTCACCACGGAGGCGGTGGCCGAGACGGCGCGCCTCGTCCGGGACGCCGCCGTGCGCGCGGACCGCGATCCCGACTCGGTGCGCATCACCTGCGAGCTCGTCTGCGCGCCGGACCGCACGGACGACGAGACGGTCGCCCTCGTGCACGCGCGTCTCCTCACGTACGTCGGGATGTCGGGGTACGGGGAGCACCTCATGACGCGCAACGGCTGGGATCCCGCCCGGCTCGAGGCGGTCCATGCCCACCCGGTCTTCGACGGGCGGACGGCGAAGGACGCCGACGCCGCGTTCCACCGCGCGCAGCTCGTCGATGCCGCCCGGCTCCTGCCCGAGGACTGGGTCCTGCCGAACGCCGCCGTCGGCAGCCCGGCGGACTGCGCCGACCGGATCGAGGAGTACCTCGCGGCCGGCGCCGACGAGATCTGCCTGCACGGCGCGACGCCGGACGTGACCGCCGTGGTCCTCGACGAGATCCGCGAGCGCCGGCGGCGCTGACAGCGCCTCGGCCTTCCGGCGGTGAGCGAAGGGCACCCCCCGCCCTGACGAAACCCACGCCAGCCGTGAGTTTCGTCAGTGGGGGTGGGGGTGGCGAGCGGGCTCAGCCGGCGCGGAGCGACGCCCGCAGCTCCGTCCGGCGGATCTTGCCGCTCACCGTCTTCGGCAGCTCGTCGACGAAGTGGATCTCCCGCGGGTACTTGTACGGCGCGGTGAGCGCCTTCACGTGGTCCTGCAGCTCCTTCGCCAGCTCGGGCGTCCCCTCGTGGCCGGCCGACAGGATGCAGAACGCGACGACGATCTGCGTGCGCTCGGGATCGTCCTTGCCGACGACCGCCGCCTCGGTGACCGCCGGGTGCTCGACGAGCGCGCTCTCGACCTCGAACGGCCCGATCCGGTAGGCGCTCGACGTGATGACGTCGTCGCCGCGGCCCTCGAACCAGAAGTACCCGTCCTCGTCCTTCGCCGCCTTGTCACCCGTGAAGTAGAGGCCGAGGCCCTCGGGGAACGCCTCGGCGGTCGCCTCGGGCGCCTGGTGGTAGCCGGGGAAGAGGCCGACCGGGCGCACGGGCTCCGTGCGCACGGCGACGTGGCCGACGGTGCCCGGCTCGACGGGCCGGCCGTCGTCGTCGACGACGTCGACGTCCCATCCCGGGACGGGCTTGCCCATCGATCCCGGCCGCACCTCCACCGCGCGGTAGTTGGCGACGAGCGCGGCGGTCTCGGTCTGCCCGTAGCCGTCGTAGACCGTGAGCCCGCCCGTCCCCTCGCGCCACGCCCGGATGACCTCCGGGTTGAGCGGCTCGCCGGCGCTGGTGCAGTGCCGCAGCGTCGAGAGGTCGTGCCGGTCGAAGTCGCCCTGGACGAGCGCGCGGTAGAGCGTCGGCGGCGCGCAGAAGGACGTGACGCCGTGGCGCTCGATGACGCTGAAGAGCGTGTCGGCGTCGGGCTTGCCGAGCGCGGCCTGCACGACACAGGCACGCTCGTGGAACTGGCCGAACAGCGTCCCCCACGCGGCCTTCGCCCACCCCGTGTCCGTGATCGTCCAGTGGACGTCGCCCGGGCGGAGGTCGTGCCAGAAGCGCGCCGTCGGCACGTGCGCGAGCCCGTAGGACTGGCGGTGCTGGACCATCTTCGGCTGCGAGACCGTGCCGCTCGTGAAGTAGAGGAGCAAGGGATCATCGCGGTGCGTGGGGTCGGTCGGCACGTCGCCGTCGCCGGCGGCCTCGAGCGCGTCGGCCCAGGAGCGCCACCCGTCGCGACCGGTGTCGCCCACGACGAACCGCGTCGCCAGCCCCGGCGCGGCGCCGTCGACCTTCTCGGCTCCCGCGACGTCGGTGATCGCCGCCCTCGCCCCGGTCTCGCCGATGCGGAAGGCGATGTCCTTCGCGGTGAGGAGGTTCGGCCCCGGCATCGGGACGGCGCCGATGCGCATGCAGCCGAGCATCGCCTCGTACCACTCGGGGACGCGCGGCAGCATGACGAAGACGTGGTCGCCCTTCGTCACGCCGGCGTCCAGGAGCGCCCGTGCGGCGCGGCGGGACCGCGCGGAGAGGTCCGCCGCGGTGTCGAGCCGGACGACCTCGCCGGAGGCGTCGAGCGAGAGGACGGCCGGTGCCGCGGGGTCCTCGTCGGCCCAGCCGTCGACGATGTCGAGGACGGGGTTGTAGCGCTCGGGAACGTCGAGCCGGAACGACGTGCGCTCCGCCTCGTAGTCCGCCATGTTCGGCGCGGCATCGCGCCCGGGCCGCGCACGGAAGGACGCCTGGGTGCTCATGCCGGCACCTCCGCGCCGAGGAAGTCGAGAAGGGTGCCGTTGAACGCGTCGGGACGCTCGAACTGCGGCCAGTGGGCGCAGTCGGTGAGGACCTCGAACCGCGCGTCGGGGATGTCCTTCGAGACCTCGCGCGCGAGCTCGGTCGTCTGCCCGGGGTTGTCCTCGGTCCAGAGGACGAGCGTCGGCCGCTCGAGCCCCCGCAGGACGCCGGGCTCCATGTACTCGTCCCCGTGGTCGCCTCGCAGCATCCCGACGACGCGCGACATGATCGTCGCGACCGAGTCGAGCATCCCGGGCTGCTCGTAGATCCGCAGGCGGACGTCGATCATCTCGTCCGTCATCCGCTCGGGCTCGGCGACGAGCCAGTTCATCCGGTGGCGGACCTTCTCGCGGGTGATGCCCTCCCGCGCGAGCGCCAGCGTCCGCTGCTCGAGATCGTCGAGCTGCGCCTGGCCGCCCGCGTCGGGACGCGCGAGCGTCCCCGTGTTCATGACGATGCGGTCGGTGCGATCGGCATGGGCGATCCCGCACCAGGCGGCGACCATCCCGCCGAGCGACTCGCCCGAGACGTGGGCGCGCTCGATGCCGGCGGCGTCGAGGACGTCGACGACATGGGAGGCGTAGTCGCCCACCGAGTAGTCGATGTCGGGGCGCCCGGTGTAGCCGTGCCCCACCATGTCGATCGCGAGGACGCGGAAGTGCCGCGACAGCGGACCGAGGTTGCGGCAGTAGGTCTCGGCGTGGCCGCCGGTCCCGTGGAGGAGGACGAGCGCCGGGCTCGCCGGGTCGCCCGCCTCGAGGACGCGGGTGCGCACGCCACGGGCGTCGTAGAAGCGCTCGCACACCCCTGCGCCCATCATGTCCAGCCAGATCGTCTGCGCGCTCATGCGCGATCCCTCCGAGTGTCGTCGTTCGCGGTCGCGCCGTGGCGCGACGTCCAGTAGGTCCAGCTGCGCTCGATCTGCTCGCGGCGCGCGACGGTCGCGGCGAGGAAGCGGTCGACCGCGACCGCGTCGTACTCGCGTGGGCTGCCGAGCGCCGCGCCTCCGATGAGGGCCGCGGCGTTGCGCTCGAGGAAGACGGCGTACGCGAGCGCGTCGCGCACGTCGGCGCCGACCGTCAGCTGACCGAAGCCGCGCAGGGCGACGGCACGGCCGTCCCCGAGCGTCGCGGCGACCGCGTCGCCGCCCTCCGGGCTCGTCACGGTGATCGCGACGTCGTGCACCGGCACCGCCGAGCCGCAGAACATCCCGACGCCGGCGACGCACGGCAGCGCGTCGAGCGCCGTCGAGGCGGCGAGGCACGAGCGGCCGTGGAAGCGCACGACCGCGCCGACGTCCTCCCGGGCGCGGTAGGCGCCGAGGTGCAGCGCCGCCTCGCCGGGGAGCAGCGACGCGTCGCCGTCGACGACCTCGCCGTCGGCGTCGAGCCGCAGCAACTCGCTCGGGTCCCCGACGAGGCCCGGCCCGACGCGAGGCGTCATGAGGATCGCCCCGTCGTCCGTCCGCGCGCTCACGTGGCCGAAGGCCTCGGTGAGACCCTCGCCGTCGAGGACGGCGCAGGCCGCGACGATGTCGTCCGCGACCGCGATCAGAGCACCACGCTGAGCGCGCCGTTGGGGATGAGCGCTTCCTGGTCGAGCTCCGCGCGTCGCAGCTTGAACTTGAAGGTCTCCCCGTCGCGGACGAGCGTGTGCTTGTAGACGCCGACGAAGATGTCGTGGTGCCCGGCGCGGAAGCGGTGAAGCACGACGCCGGCCTCGACGTCGACCTCCTCGCCGCGAACCGCGAGGATCCGGATGTTCGAGATCTGACGGCGCGTCCGCGAGTACGGGAACTCGCGGTGCGCGTGGCGGCTCTTCAGCCGGTTCACGCGCCAGGTGAGCCGCAGGTGGTCGTCGTCGATGAGGGTGAGCGCCTCGCGCGGGTCGCCCTCCGGCACGTCGGTCGAGGGCACGACGTAGTCGGCCCCCTCCTGGAACAGCGCGAGCCAGTCGTCGAGCTTCCACTCGTCGAGGAGGTGCGCCTCCTCGACGAGGAACTCCTCGACGGCGAGCCGCAGGAGCAGCCGCTCGTTGGTCGTGATCTGCGTCGTGTCCGCTGTGGCCATCGTCTCTATCCCATGCTGCTTCCGCCGTTGACGCTCACGACCTGACCCGTGACGAACGACGCGTCGGGCGAGGCGAGGAACGCGACGGTCGCCGCGACCTCCTCGAGCCCTCCGGGCCGTCCGAGCGGGATGAGGTCGATCGCCTGATCGATCATCGCGTTCCATCCGGGGACGATCTCGCGTCGCTCCGCGAGCGCCGCGGTCACCTGCGGCGTCTCGATGATCGAGGGCGCGACGCAGTTGACCGTGATGCCGTGCGGGGCGAACTCGCGAGCGAGCCCGGACGTGAGCGCGTGGACGCCGCCCTTCGCGGCGTTGTACATCGCGTGGAGCGACAGCCCGTTGCGCACGGACTCCGCCCCGACGTTGACGATCCGCCCGCCGCCCGCCTCGACCATCAGGGGCAGCGCCGCGCGGCAGCAGTGGATCGTCGTGTGGAGGTTGCGGGAGAGCGTCTCGGCGATCGAGTCCTCGTCGTGATCGAGGAACCGCCGGATGACGCCGCCGCCCGCGTTGTTGACGAGGACGTCGAGCCGCCCGAACGCCGCGAGCGTCGCATCGACGAGCCCCTGGGCGCCGTCGAGCGTGCTCACGTCGCCGGCGTGGCCGATCGCGCGGCCGCCCTCCTCGGCGATCTGGGCGACCGCCTCGTCGAGACGGTCGCCGTCGACGTCGCCGAGGGCGACCGCGGTCCCTCCCGCGGCGAGGCGCCGCGCGATCGCGAGGCCGATGCCGCCGGCGGCGCCGGTGACGATCGCGGCACGCGCGATGCCGTCGCTCATGTCGCCTTCGCGAGGGGTCCGGGCGTCGGGATGCCGTCGTCCCAGCTCGTGATCTTCCGCTCCTCCATGTCCGCCGCCCACTGCCGCCAGAACGAGCGCATCTGCAGCTCGTCGTCGAACTGGGGGGTGCGCTTCATGCCTCGCGAGACGTCGTTCCACTCCTCGCCGCCGGCCGCGAAGCCGATCTGGCACGAGTCGAGGGCCTCGACGTCGTCGGGCGTCGCGAAGCCTCCGGGCCCGAGGAACTCGAGGAAGTTGTGGAGGCGCACCTGGGCGCGGTCGCCGGTCTCCTCGACCGGCGCGAGCGACCAGGCGCTGATCTCCATGAGCCCGGGCGAGACCGGGTAGAAGGTCCGGACCGTCGTCGCCATGATGTCGTTGATGACGAGGTTGGGGTAGATGATCATGTTGCGGTTCCACTCGCACAGCTGAGTGGCCCGCTCCTCCCCGTGACGCTCCGTCATCTCCGCGCGGATGCGCTCGATCTCGGGCTTCGCCTTCTCGCCCATCTGCGGCACCCAGCGCGCGACGGGGCGGCCCCACGGCGACCAGTAGTGGATGACGGCGTGCCCGTTGCCGAGGGCCTCGCAGGTCCCCTTGAGGGTCTTGCCGTCCGCGACGCCGCCTGCCGAGATGACGTACTCGAAGTACGTCTGGTGGGTGGGCATGCCGTGATAGCCGTCGACCGAGTTCTCGACGAGGAGCTTCCAGTTCGCCCGCATCGAGTAGAGGTGCGTGCCCTTCTGGACGACCATCTGGCCCGAAGGCGACTGCTCGGTGACCATGTCGAGGACGTCCTTCGCCCCCGCGAGGTAGCCCTCGAGCGAGCCGATGTCGGGGTTGAAGGAGATGAACCAGAAGCCCTTGTACTGCGCGAGCTTCGCGACGGGGGTGAGGTTGCGGTCGGACTTCTCGAATCCGCCGCCCTCGTACGCGTCGGCGCCGGGGATCCCCTTCAGCTCGCCCTTCGTGTTGAACGTCCACGCGTGGTAGAAGCACTGGAACGCCTTCGCGTTCCCCGCGTCGTGGCGACACACGATCGCGCCGCGGTGCGGGCAGGTGTTGTGGAACGCGCGGACCTCGCCCTCCTGGTCGCGGACGAAGATGATCGACCTGCCGGCGATCCGCCGCCGGCGGTAGTCGCCGGGCTCGGCGAGCTCGGAGTCGTGGCCGAGGTAGAGCCAGACGCGCTCGAAGATCTTCTCGTGCTCGAGCTGGAGGATCTCCTCCGAGGTCATCGAGGAGCGGTGGACGCGGAAGAGGCCCTTGTCGCGGTCGTCGCGGATGAGCGAGCCGAGCCCCGCGGAGTCGATGTCGCGGAAGGTCATCAGCCCGCCACCGCCCCGGCCTGCTCGGTGAGGTCGGCGAGCTCGGTGCCGAGCCGGAACGACTCGGGCAGCGGGGTCCCCCACATGCTGTTCCCGAGGTGCCCGACCTCGGTGTCCCAGCGGATGGGCTCCCAGTCGGGGGCGAAGATGAGCATGCCGCCGGTCCAGATCTCGACCCGGTTGCCGCTGGGCTCCTTGAAGTAGAGGAAGGTCGCCCCGCTCGTGCCGTGCTTGCCGGGCCCCCACTCGAGCTCGAAGCCGTGGTCGACGAGGAGCGACGCGGCGCGCAGGACCTCGTCGGGGGAGTCGGCGTAGTAGGCGACGTGATGGAGCCGGCCGCCGGACTGGTCGAAGCTCTTCGTGAGCGCGATCTCATGCGACACGTTGTTGCAGCTCATCCAGGAGCCCCAGCGGGTCCCGTCCGGGCCGTGGATGAGGTAGTTGTGCCGGATCCCGAGCACGTCGCTGAGGAACGCCTGCTCGGCGGGCACGTCGTCGACGATGAAGGTGACGTGGTCGAAGCGGCGCGGCGCGGCGCCGTACGCGGTCATCTTCGACGGGTGCGAGGGAAGACGCGAGGCGTTCTCCGGCGGGGCGACGTACTTCTTCGGCTCCCAGTAGAGCTCCATGGGGATGCCGCCCGGCGTGTTGAAGACGAGGGAGTCGCCGTGGGCCTTCTCGTCGGAGCCCTCGGCCCACGCGGTCGAGACGCCCGCCGACTCGAGCGCCTTCTGCGCCTGCTCTGCGTCGGCGCGCTCCGGGACGCGCCAGCCCATGTGGTCGAGCCCGGAGGTGTCGGCCTCCGTGAGCATGAGCGTGTGGTGGTCCCAGTCCTGCCAGGCGCGCAGGAGGACGCAGCCGTCGCGCTCCTCGGAGACCTGGAGGCCGATGAGGTCGGTGAAGAAGGCCTTCGAGGCCGCGAGGTCGGTCACTCGCAGCTCCGCGTGACCCAGATGGGTGATCGACATGCGTCTCTCCTGTCCTGACAGTGGGTGGGAACCAGATCGTGCGGTGCCTCGTTCGAGAGAGACAACCGGTGTTCAGCCTTGCTGGACGCGCCGGACCATCTCGTCGCGGGCGATGTGCTTCTCGACGCTGCGGGCGGCGCCGGCGACGAGGCGCCGGTAGTCGTCGCCGCGGTCGCGGACGCGGTCGGCCGGGCCGGAGATGCTGATCGCGGCGCAGACCTCGCCTCCGCTGTCGCGGATCGGCGCGGCGACGCACCCGAGACCCGGGAGGACCTCCTCGCGGTCGTAGGCGACCCCGATCCGCCGGACCGTCTCGAGCTCGCGATGGAGGTCGTCCGGCTTGGTGATCGTCGCCGGCGTGAAGGCCTCCATCCCGTGACGGACGAGGTACTCGTCGACCTCGTCGCGATCACGATGGGCGAGGAGGACCTTCCCGACGCCCGAGCAGTGCGCGGGCAGGTGCTTGCCGATCTGCGAGAGCGGGAGATCCGTCGCGCGCGCGCCCTGCATCCGATCGACGTAGACGACCCGGCCGCCGTCGAGCGCGCCGAGGTGGATCGTCTCGCCGGTGCGACGGGCGAGCGCGACGGCCGCCGAGCGGCCGGGGAGGCGGAACGGCGTGGTCTCGGCGGCGATCCGGTCGAGCTGCAGCGCGCGCCAGCCCACCCGGTAGCGGCCGCCCTGCACCCGCCGCAGGATGCCGACCTCGGCCATCGACGAGAGGAGGAGGTGCGCCTTCGACTTCCCCATCCCGAGCGCCTCGGCCACCTCGGTGACCCCGAGCTCGGGGCGCTCGGCGGCGTAGAGATCGAGAACGCGGCCGAGGTTCTCGACGGTCTGGAGCATGCCTCCGATCGTACGCCTGTCCGCTGTCCACCATAGTAGGACGCGTATTGCCCATCAGGGGGAGGCTCTGGTGACGTGACCGCCGTGCCCGCCTCCTCGCAACCACGGAATCCGGTCGACGTCGCGTCGCTCGCCGAGACGCTGTACCAGGCGTTCGCCTCCGGCATCCCGGTCGAGCCGCTCACGGACGCGCACCCCGAGCTGAGCGTGGACGACGCGTACGCGATCCAGCGCGCCCTGGTCGCCCATCACATCGCGGACAAGCGCACGGTGCGGGGACGCAAGATCGGACTCACGAGCGCAGCCATGCGCGCCCAGCTCGGAGTCGACGACCCGGACTTCGGCGTCCTCTTCCACACCCACACCTTCCCGGACGGCGGTCGGGTCTCGATGTCCGGGATCCGCGCGATCCATCCCCGCCTCGAGGGGGAGATCGGCTTCGTCCTCTCGCGCCCGCTCGGCGACGCCGACACGACCGTCAGCGCCGACGACGTGCGGGAGGCGACCGCCGCCGTCCTCCCCGTGTTCGAGCTCATCGACTCGCGGATCCGAGACTGGAAGATCCGGCTGGCCGACACGATCAGCGACAACGCCTCCTGCCTCGGGGGCGTCCTCGGCACACCGGTCGCGGCGGCGGACGCAGGGGACCTCACCACCGTCGAGATGACGCTCTCGCGGGGCGACGAGATCCTCGAGCGCGGAACCGGCGAGGCGGTGATGGGCGACCCTGCCGAGGCGGTCGCGTGGCTCGCGAACGAGCTCGGCCGCCGCGGCGAGGCGCTGCCCGCCGACGAGCCGATCCTCTCCGGCTCGCTCACCGCCGCCGTCGAGGCGACCCCCGGCGTCTACACCGCCGACTTCGGCCCCCGTCTCGGGGCCGTCACCATCGAGATCGAGGAGTGACCCGCATGTCCGAGCGCCCCCGCGCCGCGATCCTCGGGACCGGGAACATCGGGACCGACCTGCTCATGAAGCTCCGTGCCGCGGGCGAGCTCGACGTCGCGCTCTTCGCCGGCATCGACCCCGCGTCCGCCGGCCTCGCCCGCGCTCGCGATCTCGGTGTCGACACGACCGCCGACGGGCTCGAGGGGATCCTCGCGCGGGACGACATCGCGATCGTGTTCGACGCGACGTCCGCCTACGCGCACCGCGAGAACGCCCCGCGACTGCGCGAGGCCGGCATCGTCGCCGTCGATCTCACCCCCGCCGCGGTGGGGCCGCTCGTCGTCCCGGCGGTCAACCTCGAGGAGCACGTCGCCGAGCCGAACGTCAACCTCATCACGTGCGGCGGGCAGGCGACGATCCCGGTCGTCGACGCGATCGCGTCCGTCGCTCCGCTGCGGTACGCCGAGATGGTCTCGACGATCTCGAGCGCCTCGGCCGGGCCGGGCACTCGGCAGAACATCGACGAGTTCACGCGCACGACCGCGCGGGCGCTCGAGAAGGTCGGCGGCGCGGCGCAGGGCAAGGCGATCATCGTCCTCAACCCGGCCGACCCGCCGATCCTCATGCGCAACACGATCTACGCGGTCCCGGAGTCGGGGACGCTCGACGAGGCGGCGGTCCGCGCGTCCGTCGAGCGCCGCGTCGCCGAGGTCGCCGAGTACGTGCCCGGCTACCGGCTCAAGAGCGTCGCCTTCGACGTCCAGGACACGGCCTGGGGCCGGTCGGACGTCGCGATCGCGCTCCTCGAGGTCGAGGGCGCCGGTGACTTCCTGCCGCCCTACGCCGGCAACCTCGACATCATGACCGCGGCCGCGTGCCGCATCGGCGGCCGGATCGCCGCTCGCCTCGCGGAGGGGGCGATCGCATGAACGCCCCCCGGCTCACCGACACGACGCTGCGCGACGGGTCCCACCCGATGCGCCATCAGTACACGCCGGCGCAGATCCGCGACGTCGTGACCGCGCTCGACGCCGGCGGCGTCCCCGTCATCGAGGTCTCGCACGGCGACGGACTCGGCGGCTCGTCGATCCAGTACGGCATGAGCGCGCACGACGAGATGGAGCTCATCGCGACCGCGCGCGAGACCGCGACCCGGGCGCGGATCGCCGTCCTCCTCATCCCGGGCATCGGGACGCGGGACACGCTGCGCACCGCCCGCGAACGGGGCGCCGACGTCGTCCGCATCGCGACGCACTGCACCGAGGCGGACATCAGCGAGCAGCACTTCGCGGCCGCCCGCGAGCTCGGGATGGAGCCCCTCGGGTTCCTCATGATGAGCCACATGATCGAGCCGTCGCAGCTCGCCGAGCAGGCGGCGCTCATGACGTCCTACGGCGCCGCAGGTGTCTACATCGTCGACTCCGCCGGGGCGATGCTCCCGGCCGACGCCCGCGCCCGCGTCGAGGCGCTCCTCGACGTCACCGACGACGTCGGCTTCCACGCGCACAACAACCTCGGCTGCGCGATCGGGAACACGATCGCGGCGATCGAGACGGGCGCGCGACACGTCGACGGCTGCCTGCGCGGCCTCGGCGCCGGCGCGGGGAACGCGGCGACCGAGCTTCTCGCCGCGGTGTTCGACCGCATGGGGCTCGACTCGCCGCTCGACACGTTCGCGCTCTCCGACGCCGCCGAGCGCGTCGTCCAGCCGTTCATGCCGTTCCAGCCGTTCCCCGACCGCGAGTCGCTCACGATCGGGTACGCCGGCGTGTACTCGACGTTCCTCCTCCATGCGAAGCGCCACGGCGAGCGCCTCGGCCTCGACCCGCGCGAGATCCTCGTCGAGCTCGGCCGGCGGCGTGCGGTCGCCGGGCAGGAGGACTGGATCGTCGACGTCGCCGAGGACCTCGCGCGCGAGCAGGCCTCCGCGCCCGCCTGACGCCCGTCACCCCCCTAAGGGGGATGACGGCCCTCCGCGAGTGCGGCGACGGGCCTGCGCATGCGCGCGAAGGTGTGGGCCAGAGTCATCAAGGAGGAAGAGGAGAAGCATGAGCACCGTCGCACCCGACGAGACCCGTCAGCCGTCCCCCCACAACGTCGGCACCTTCGAGTTCTGGGCGAAGACGTTCGATGTGCGCGAGAAGACGTTCAAGGAGCTGCGGGCCACGGACCCGGTGTCCTGGCAGGCGCCGCCGGACTCCCTCCTCGTCGAGCCCGAGCTGAACACGAAGGGCTACTGGGCGATCACGAAGTACGAGCACATCCGCGAGATCTCGCGCAACCCGAAGGTCTTCAGCAACTCGGAGGGCATCTTCCTCGAGGACCTCCCCGAGGCCGTCCGCGTCGGCGCCCTCTCGTTCATCGTCCAGGACGCGCCGGAGCACACCGCGCTGCGCGGCATCGTCCAGAAGGCGTTCAGCCCGCGGCACATGCGCACGCTCGAGGACTGGACCCGCGAGCAGGTCATCGACCTCATCGAGGGGATCAAGACCAAGGGCGAGGCCGATCTCTGCGAGGAGTTCACCAAGCAGCTCCCCGGCCGCATCTTCTGCTCGTTCTTCAACATCACCGACCCCGAGCACATCCACAAGACGCTCGAGGGCGCCGAGCAGATCGTCTCGTGGAACGACCCCGACTACACCGAGGACACGGAGCCGATCCTCGTCTTCGCGAACGCCGCCGAGATGCTCTCGGAGGTCGCGATGGACCTCGCCGAGGACCGCCGGGAGAACCCGGGCGAGGACCTCATGTCGTGGGTCGTCGAGGCCGACTGGGAGGGCCGCAAGCTCGAGGACTGGGAGATCGGCGGCTTCTTCGTGCTCATGGCCGGCGCGGCGAACGACACGACCCGCCACGCGACCGCGCACGGGCTCATCGCGCTCGAGAACCACCCCGAGCAGAAGGAGCTCCTCCTCTCGGACATGGACAAGTACCTCGACAGCGCGGTCGACGAGATCCTGCGCTGGTCGAGCGTCATCCTCCACATGCGCCGTCAGGTCATGGAGGACTACGAGATCGGCGGCAAGACGCTGAAGGCCGGGGACAAGCTCGCGCTCTTCTACTGCTCGGGGAACTTCGACGAGGACGTCTTCGACGACCCGCACACCTTCGACATCACGCGCAAGCCCAACCCGCACATGACGTTCGGCGGCGGCGGCCCGCACTACTGCCTCGGGAACATCCTCGGCAAGCAGATGCTCAAGCACGCGATCCGCGAGGTCTACACGCGGATGCCGGACATCAAGGTGAGCGACCCGTCCTACCTCGAGTCGAGCTTCATGCACGGCGTGAAGCACCTCACCGGCACCTGGACGCCGCGGTAGCCCGGAGGTGCCGGTGCCGGAGCAGGCGGACGTCGTCATCGCCGGCGCCCGCTGCGCCGGCACCGCCGCCGCCGTCCCGCTCGTCCGCGCGGGACACCGCGTCGTCGTCCTCGACCGGACGAGGTTCCCGTCGGACACGCTCTCGACGCACGTCCTCGTCCCCAACGGCGTCGCGGAGCTCGCGCGGATGGGCGCCCTCGGCCGGATCCTCGCGCTCGACCCGGCCCGCGTCCGCCACCTGCGGATCGTCGACGGCGACGTCGAGGTCCGCGAGCGCTTCCGGCCGTTCGACGGGCTCCCCTACGGCGTCTGCGTCCCGCGCGACCTCCAGGACCGCGCGCTCGTGGACACCGCGCGGGACGCGGGGGCGGACGTCCGCGAGCGCTGCTCGGTGACGCACGTCGTCTGGCGCGACGGTCGGGCGGCCGGCGTCGTCTACACCGACGCCGACGGCGAGGAGCACGAGATCCACGCCGCGCTCGTCATCGGCGCCGACGGCCGGCGGTCCCGCGTCGCCGCCGAGGTCGACGCCTGGGTCCCCTACCGCGCGTCGAAGAACGGCCGCGGCTTCGCGTTCCGGTACATGGACGACCCGCAGCGCGGAACCCCGCGCCACGACGAGTTCGGGGTCTACCGGGCGAAGCGCAACGTCGTCCTCGCGCTGCCGTCGACGCCGGAGGGCCGTCTCCTCATCGTCCACATGTGTCCCGCGGAGGACGTGTCGGCCTTCCGCAAGGACGCGGAGGCGGCGTGGCAGTCCAAGCTCGACGCCGACCCCGCCCTCGCCCGTCGCGTCGCCGGCGCGACGAACATGTCGAAGGTGCGCTCGACCGCCGACCTCTCCTCCTACTACCGCCGATCGAGCGGCCCCGGGTGGGCGCTCGCCGGCGACGCGGGCCACTTCAAGGACCCCGTGACCGGGAACGGGATGCGCGACGCGCTGCGCCACGGGCGGCTGCTCGGCGAGGCTGCGGCGCCGGTCCTCCACGAGCCCCACGAGCTCGACGCGGCGCTGCGCAGATGGGAGCGGGGCCGCGACCGCGACACGCTGTCGACGTACCACTGGGGCAACCGCGAGTCGCGGCCCGACCCCACGAGCGACCTCGTCCGGGAGGTCCTCAGGACCTTCAGCGGCGACGAGCGCCCGGACATCTCGGACACGTTCAACCGCGCGAGGAGCATCGAGGCGATCATCAGCCCGAGCCACCTCGCGCGCGGCCTCGTCGCCGCCCTGCGACGGCCCGGCGCGGACCGGCGGGCGATCCTCGCGCAGGTCCGCCGCGAGCTCCCGCTCGAGTGGCAGGCCCGCCGCAACCGCCTGCTCGACGGGTTCCGCTCGACGAGACCGACGGGCACCGAGCGCGAGGGCTGGAGCGTCGGCCCGCCGGCCGGCCCGCCGTCGCGACGTCCCGCGAGCACGACCGCGGAGGTTGCGGCCCCGCCCCCCGTCCACGCCTGACCCGAGGAGCACCACCATGAGCACGAGCGACACGACGACATCCACTCTCGAGACGACCCGCGCGGTCGCCGCGGAGTTCTTCGCCGCCGTCCACGCGCGCGACATCGAGCGCATGCAGGCGGTCTGGGAGGACGGGGGGATCGACGCGTTCCCGGGCTTCCGCGACATGCGCGTCCCCGACCAGCAGCGCGAGTTCTTCCTCGCGTTCTTCGACGCGTTCCACGACTGGGACGTCGAGGTCCTCGACATCACCTGCGAGGGGGACGTCGCCGTCGTCCACTGGCGGCTCACCGCCGGGTTCACCGGCCCGGGCCGGTTCGACGGCTTCCTCGCGACCGGCGCGAAGGGCACGGTCCAGGGCCTCGACCGCATCGAGGTCCGCGACGGGAAGATCACGCGGCTCGACGCCTACTTCGACACGACCGAGATGGCGCGTGCGATCGGCCTCATGCCGCCCGCCGGCAGCACCGCCGACAAGGGCATGACCGCGGCCGTCAACCTGCAGACGCGCATCAAGCGCCTGTTCACGCGGGGCTGACGGCGGGCCGCGCCGGCGCCTCCCGTCCCGCCCGCTCGGCGGGTCGGACGGAAGGCGCCCGCGGCTTCCCCCGGATCAGCTCTCGGTGAACGCCTTGTGCGTGAGGGCCGAGTTCATGAAGTCGCGGAACTCGAGCCACTTGCCGTCGCGCAGCTTCACGATGTGGGCGAAGTCCGAGTCCCACTCGTGGCCGCCTTCGAGCCGGCGGAACCACTGGTGGCCGTAGGCCGCGACGTCGTCGCCCTGGACGATGAAGCGGTACGTCTCCATCTTCACGATCTCGATGTTCGTGCCGACCTTCGTGAAGAAGTCGACGGCGCCGTCGATGCCGTGGTACTCGCCCTGGTAGGGCGTCTCCTCGCTGCCGTAGTAGACGATCGTCACCTCGGGATCGAGGAGCGACAGCGCGGTGTCGAGGTCCCCGGCGGGGACGGCCGCGTAGATGCGCTCCATCGTCTCGATGTTGACGTTCTCGGTGTCGGTGGGCATGTGCCTCTTCTCTCTCGTCGTTCGTGTGGCGGGCGGGATCAGCGCTCGAGCCGGATGGGCAGGCGCACGTACCCGTGCGTGAGCAGGGACGCCGTCTGCTTCGTCCCCGGGTCGTCGGTGAGCTCGATCGTCGAGTAGCGGTCGAGGAACGCGTTCATCACCGCGAGGACCTCGAGCCGCGCGAGGACGGCGCCCAGGCAGAAGTGCAGGCCGTGGCCCAGCGACAGCTGCTTGCGGACGTTCGGCCGGCGGAGGTCGAAGGTCCCCGGGTTCTCGAACATCGCCGGGTCGTGGTTCGCCGAGCCGAAGAAGAGGGCGACCCACTCGCCCTCCTTGATCTCCCGGCCGCCGATCTCGACGTCGCGCGTCGCGATGCGGAAGAGGCGCTGCGGCGGCCCGTTGAGCCGCATCTCCTCCTCGATGAACGCCGGGAGGAGCGAGCGGTCGGCGCGGACGGCCTCCGTCGCCTCGTCCTCGCGCGCCAGCGCCTGGATGACGTTGCCGATGAGGTACGTCGTCGTCTCGCTGCCGGCGACGACGAGCGTCACGCAGAAGCGGACGATCTCCTCCGGGGTGAGGCGCTCGCCGCCCGACTCCGCGCGCAGGAGGGCCGAGATGAGGTCCTCGGCGTCGTCGACGTCGCCGGTCGGCGGGGTCTCCGCGAGCCTCGCGGCGTGCTCGGAGAGGCGGGCGGCGAACTCGCCGACCATCTCCTCGTTGCTCGCCATGCGCTCCTCGGGCGTGAGATCGCTCGAGAGCATGAAGGCGTTCGCCCACTTCTTGAAGCGGACGTGGGCGCCGTCGGGAAGCCCGAGCAGCTTGACCATCGCTCGCGTCGGCACCTCGGCGGCGAAGTCCATGATGTCGATCTCGCCCTCGCCCAGGTCGTCGAGGAGCGTCGGGAGGAGCTCGTCGAGCCACGGCTTGAGGCGGTTGATCCGCCGGGGCGAGAACGCCTGGCCGACGAGCTTGCGCTCGTCGTCGTGCTGCGGCGGGTCGGTGTTGACGAGCATGAGGCTCGGCGCCGACGACGCCTCCTGGATCGGGTCGCGCGACGAGAACGTCGCGTGGTCCTTCGCGGCCGCGTAGACGTTCTCGTAGTCGAAGATCGCCCAGGCGGTCACCGGCTCGTCGGCACCGGGGACGGTGCCCGGAGGCCAGTCGCGGTAGCCGGGGACCGGCGACAGGTCCCGCAGCTCGTCGTAGATGGGATAGGGGTTCGAGATGCCCTCGGGTGTGGGCAGGCGCTCGATCCCGGGATGGGTCGAAGACTCCGTTGCGCTCATGGGACGTAGGGTCCGTGAGCGGGAGGGGGTACGTCGATCCTCCGAAGGGGGACAGATCCGGTCTCCAAGGGGGTCATCACCGGCGCGGGGGCCTCGCGTGCGTGCGAGGATCGCGTCGTGGAGGAGGAGAAGACGGCCGCACCGGACACGCCGGAGGGCGACGCGAGCGAGGGCGCAGCTGCGCTCCCCCTCGACGCGCTCGTCCGCGACGAGCACCCCGGCTGGCGGTCCCGCCCGCTGCCGGAGACCGACCTCGAGCGACGGCTCGCCGAGGCCCGCGATCTCTACGGCGTCGAGCACGAGACGGACCCCGAGCTCACGGGGGTCCCCGGCGACCACGGCGCCGCCGCCTCGAGGGCGGTCGCCGAGGCGATCGACTCCCACGCGACGTCGGTGCGGCACGCGCTCGAGACGCACGGGGACGAGGACGCGCTCGCCGCGCTCGAGGCCGTCCTCGACCTCGGCCTCCTCGATCGCGATCTCCTCGAGGAGCGCGCGCGCCGGCGGCTGCAGATGCTCGCCGGGGTCCAGGAGGGCCTCAGCAAGCTGCGCAGCATCCACAGCGTCACCGAGATCGTCGAGCGCGCGCCGCGCGAGCTCGTCAACTCGTGCGGGTTCGACCGGGCGGTCGTCTTCCGCGTCCACGAGGGCCGGATGGCGATGGAGGCCGCGTACTTCGACGGCGACGAGGAGGGCGCGACGAAGATGGTCGAGTTCGCGCAGTCCGTCGCCCCGCGGCTCGACCACATGCTCCTCGAGACGGAGATGATCCGCCGCCACGCCCCGGCGATCGTCCACGACGCGCGCAACGACCCGCGGGCGAACCCGGAGATCATCCGGTTCTCGCTCACGCGCGCGTACGTCGCCGCGCCGATCATGCCGACCGGCAAGGTCATCGGGTTCCTCCACGCCGACCGGCTCTACTCGGGCCGGCCGGTCGACACGATCGACCGCGACACGGTGTGGGCGTTCGCCGAGGGGTTCGGCTACGCGTTCGAGCGCACGGTCCTCCTCGAGCGGATGCGCCGGCAGCACAACGAGGTCCGCAGCGCGCTCGCGGGGGCCGACGCGGCGATGCGGGGCCTCATCGACGCCGAGCTCGACCTGCGCACGGCCGAGCCGGCGGCGCGACCCGACCGCCCGTCCGCGGCCCGGGCCCTCGCGGCCGACGACGAGGAGTCGCGGATCCACGCGATGCTCACGCGCCGCGAGATCGAGGTCCTGCGCCTCATGGCCGCCGGCCGCACGAACCAGCAGATCGCCGAGGAGCTCGTCATCTCGACGGGCACCGTGAAGTCGCACGTGAAGCGCGTGCTGCGCAAGCTGCGGGCGACGAACCGCGCCGAAGCGGCGTCGCGGTACGTGCGGCTCGCGCAGCGGCGGGTGCCGAGCGACGAGTAGCGCGACGTCGACGTTTCTCCTCGGGTTGCGGTTGGGCCGGGCGTGACATGCCCCTGCGCTCCGCAGTCCGGCCTCCGGCCGTTCTGCGACGCCGCTCCGGGGCACGTCACGCCCGTCCTTCACCGGCGCGCTCGGTGAACCGCCCCCGCTCCCTCGCCCTGGCCGGGGTGGTGGCGCCGCCGTTGCCGGTGAGCAGCGCGGGCGTGTGACGGTCCTCTGAAGCGGCGTCCGAGCCGGAGCCGGAGGCGGAGGCGAGAGCTCAGAGGACCGTCACGCGCCCGCGCGCACGGCTGCCTCTTCCGCCGGCGCCGCCGCCCCGACGACGCTCACCTCGACCCCGATGCCGTTGAGCCAGGCGTTGCCGCTCGCGACGTCGAGCGTCTCGACGTCGTTGGGGACGAGGTCGTTGTAGCGCGCGCCGCCGGCCGCGACCGCGGTCCGCCAGCCGCCCTTGTGTCCCCAGTGCTGGTTGAGCCCGACGGAGCCCGGCATCACCTCGTCGGTGATGCGCGCCTCGACCTCGATGCGGCCCCAGCGCGAGGCGACCGCGACGGTGGCGCCGTCCTCGATCCCGCGGGCGGACGCGTCGTCCGGGTGGATCCGCAGGCGGCAGCCGCGACCGCCGCTCATGAGCTTCGGGACGTTGTGCAGCCACGAGTTCTGCGAGCGGAGCTCGCGGATCGTGAAGATCCGCAGCGGGTGCTCGTCGTCGGCGGTCGGCATCGCCCGCAGCCGCGCCATCTCGTCGCGCCAGAGCGGGTGGTCGAGGTGGATGCGCTTGTCCTTCGTATGGAGCTTCTTCTCGAGGACGCCTGTCGGCGGGCGGTCGGCGAGCTTCACCGCGCCGTCGCGGCGCATGAGCTTCTTGCGGCTGATGCCGCCTCGGCGCAGGCCGAAGAGGTCGCCGTGCTTGCCGGCGCGCATGAAGAGGTCGACGCCGACGTGCGGGGGCACGCGGATGCCGAGCTTGCCGAGGAGCTGGGCGCCCGGCGCGGGCGACGGGACGAGCCCGATCCGCTTGCAGATCTCGTCGAAGATCCACCAGTCGTCCTTCGACTCCCCGCGGGCGGGGACGAGCTCGTCGGTCCACGAGGCGTTCGGGACGCCGTAGTGGAGCTGCCCGAAGACGGGGAAGCCCTCCCGCTCGAGGAGGAGCTTCGGCGGCAGCACGTAGTCGGCGTGCTGGTTGGTCTCGGTGATGTACGGGTCGAGCGAGACGAAGAGGTCGAGCTTCGACAGCGCGCGCTCCATGTCGTTCGACGCCGGCGAGGTCGCCGCCATGTTCGAGGAGACGGACACGAGCGCCCGCATGCGTCCCTTGCCGGGGGTCTCGATCTCGCGGGGCAGACAGGCCATCGGCGCCGTCCCGAAGACCTCGGGAAGCCCGTCGACGCGGGTGCGCCAGCGGTCGTAGCCGTTGAGCCGGAAGAGCTTCGTGAAGAGCTCGGCGTCGAGGAACGGCTCGGGGAAGATCATGCCGCCGGGCCGGTCGAGGTTGCCCGTCGCGATGTTGAGGCAGTCGATGAGGTACTTCGTGAGCGTCGAGAAGCGGCCGAGCGACGCGCCGCAGCGGCCGTAGACGAGGCCGGACGGGGCGGCGGCGAGGTCGCGGGCGAGCTGCTCGATCGTCGCGCGCGGGATGCCGGTCTCGCCGGCGACGCGGTCGAGGTCGACGTCGGCGACGAGCGCCCGCATCCCCTCCGACCCGCTCGTGCGGCCGGAGAGGAAGCCGCGATCCTCGAGCCCCTCGTCGAGGACGACCTTGAGGAGGCCGGCGACGAGCCACGCGTCGGAGTCCGGGCGGACCGGGACGTGCTCGAAGAGCTGGGCGGTCTCGGTCCGTCGCGGATCGACGACGACGATGCGCCCGCCGCGCTCGACGACGCCGGTCATGCGCTTGCGGATGTCGCCGATCGTCCCCATCGACCCGTGCGAGACGACCGGGTTGGCCCCGATGACGAGAGCGAAGTCGGTGCGGTCGAAGTCGGGGATCGGCGTGACGAGGTTGTGGCCGTAGAGGAGCTCGCCGACGACCCAGTAGTTGTTGATGTCGACGGACGCGGCCGTGTAGAAGTGCTGCGTCTTCAGCGCGGCGGCCATGCCGAAGGCGAGGAAGAAGGCCCCGTAGTTCCAGCCGGTCGGGTTGCCGAGCGCGACGCCGACGGACTCGCGGCCGTCCTGCGCGATGATCGCCCGCAGCCGCTCGCCGATGTCGTCGAGCGCGGTCTCCCAGGAGACCGGGCGGAACGACCCGTCGGGCTGTCGCTGCATCGGGCGCTCGATGCGATCGGGGTCCTCGAGCACCTGCGGCCAGAGGATGCCCTTCGGGCACGCGAACCCGCGCGAGTTCGGATGGCTCTCGTCGGGGCGGATCTTCGCGATGCGCCCTCCCTCGACGGTCGCGACGAGCCCGCAGGTCGCCTCGCAGACTCCGCACCAGATCTTGTGGTCGGCCATCGCTTCCTCTCCTCTGCTCTCCAGGTGAACGAGACGCTATCCGCGCGCGCGAGCGCGGCGCCAGTCGCGTTCCCCCCTTCGGCGGGTGCGGTTGCCCCTTCGGGTGGGCCGCACCGTCCTTAACGATCGTTAGGCAGAGTGGTAAGGTCGTCCGCATGGACTTCCGCGACAGCCCCGAGGACGCCGCCTACCGCGAGAAGGTCCGCTCGTGGATGGAGGAGGCGCTCGCCGCGATGCCCGGTCCCGAGCCGACGGACTGGGACGAGAAGCTCACGTACTGGCGGCAGTGGCAGCGCGCGACGTACGAGGCGGGGTACGCCGGTCTCGCCTGGCCGAAGGAGTACGGGGGCCAGGACGCGTCGCTCGTCGAGCAGGCGATCTTCCTCGAGGAGTACGACCGCGCCGGCGCGCCCGACCGCGTCAACATGCTCGGCGAGGGCCTCGCGGGTCCGACGATCATCGACTTCGGGACCGAGGAGCAGAAGCAGCGGTTCCTGCCCGCGATCCTCCGCGGCGACTCGGTGTGGTGCCAGCTCTTCAGCGAGCCGGGCGCCGGGTCCGACCTCGCCTCGCTCGAGGCGCGCGCCGAACGCGACGAGGAGGCCGGCGGCTGGCGCATCACCGGGCAGAAGGTGTGGACGAGCCGGGCGCAGCTCTCCGACCACGGGATGCTCCTCGCGCGGACCGGCCCTCCGGGCTCCCGCCACGGCGGCATCACCTACTTCCTCCTCCCGATGGACCAGGAGGGCGTGACCATCCGCCCCCTCTTGCAGATGATCGGCGAGCGCGACTTCAACGAGGTCTTCCTCGAGGACGCGTTCGTCCCCGACGACCTCGTCGTCGGCCCCGTCGACGGCGGGTGGAAGATCGCGATGGCGACGCTCGGCTACGAGCGGGTCGTCCTCGCGACCGGGCGGGTGAACATGCAGCGCCTCTTCGACGGGCTCGTGGAGGCCGTCCGCGAGGACACGCGCGGCGGTCGGCCGCTCGGCGAGGACCCCGACGTCCGCCGGGCGATGGCCGACCTCTACGCGCGGACGCGGATGTACCGGCTCAACGGGCTGCGGGCGCTCCACGCGATGTCCGAGGGGACGCCGGGGCCGGCCTCGTCGCTCGGCAAGCTCCTGTCGGCTCCGCTGCTCGAGGACATGGCGGACTTCGCGGTCGCCCGCCACGGCCTCGAAGGCCAGCTCGAGCCGGAGGACGCCGACGCCGACGCGGCGCGCTGGCTGCGGCTCTCCTACCAGGCACGCGGCACGTCGATCGCGGGCGGGACGACGTTCATCCAGAAGAACATCGTCGCCGAGCGCGTGCTCGGGCTGCCGAAGAAGTAGGCCGCCGGCCGTGCAGGCGATCGTCCTGCGGGAGCACGGCGGGCCCGAGGTCCTGCGGGCCGAGACGGTCCCCGACCCGGTGCCGCCCGCCGGCTGGGTCCTCGTCGAGCTGCGGGCCGCGGCGCTCAACTGGCACGACGTCCTCCTGCGGCAGGGCCAGTACCCGCAGTTCGCGCTCCCCCGAGTCCCGGGGTCGGACGGCGCGGGCGTCCGGCGCGACACGGGCGAGGAGGTCGTCGTGCTGCCGTCGCTGCACTGGGGCGGGGACGAGCGCGCGCCGGGCCCCGGCTGGGAGATCCTCGGCGACGCGACCGACGGGACGTACGCCGAGCTCGTCGCGGTGCCGGAGGAGTGCGTGGCGCCGAAGCCGTCGGGGTGGTCGTGGGCGGAGGCGGCGGCGATCGGGCTCGCGGGCCTCACCGCGCACCGCGCGCTCTTCGCACGCGGAGGCCTGCGGGACGGCGAGACCGTGCTCGTCCTCGGCGCGAGCGGCGGCGTGGCGTCGATCGCGGTCGCGCTCGCGCGGATGGCCGGGGCGCGCGTCCTCGTCACGACGTCGTCGGAAGAGAAGCTCGCGCGGGCCCGGGCGATGGGCGCGGCCGGCGGCGTGCTGCGCACGCGAGAGGACTGGCCCGAGGCGGTGCGCGAGCTGACCGGCGGCGCGGGCGTCGACCTCGTCGTCGACTCGGTCGGGAGCACGTGGCCCGAGGCGCTGCTCGCCCTGCGCTCCGGGGGCCGCCTCGTCACCTTCGGCGCGACCGGCGGCGGCCGCGCCGAGGTCGACGTCCGCCGGTTCTACTTCGCGCAGCAGTCGATCCTGGGATCGACGATGGGCAGCCCGCGCGACTTCACGGCCCTCCTCGACCGGCTCGCCGTCCATCCCGACTGGCGCCCGGAGATCGAGGCGGTCGTGCCGCTCGCCGACGCGGCGCAGGCCCATGCGCGGATGGAGCGGCGCGAGCACGTCGGCAAGCTCGTCCTCGACGTGGGGTGAGTTTGCATCTCGTTGCACGATCCCCGTCACGGATGACGTGGATCGTGCAAGGAGGCCGGGAGCGCCGCGAAGACCGCACGGGATCTGCGCGGCATCTCCACGAACACGTCTTGGAACGCCGCAGGCGGCGGACCATCGTCGCGATGCATGTCGCTCCGCGAGCGCGACCATCACCTCACCCGTCTCGCCGCGCGGGCGGACGGGATCGTCGATGACACCGAGCTGTCGACCCTCGGCTTCAGCGACTCGACGATCACCCGCCGGCGCCGCGCTGGGCTTCTCGTCCCCGTGTTCGACGGCGTGTACCTCGTCCCGCCACATCCGCTGACGGGCCGCGCGCTCGAGGTGGCCGCACTCCGCGCGTGCGGATCGAATGCAGCGCTGGGCCTCCGCAGCGCGGCCGCCGACTACGGCTGGCTGCGCTGGGACGGTGACGTCGAGGTCCTGTGCCCGACGCATCGGCGTCGGCGCCGGCGGCTCCACCCACGGGTCGCGCGTCTCGAGGGAGGCGACGTCGTCGTTCGCCGCGGACGTGCGATGACGTCCCGACACCGGACGCTCGCCGATCTCGCGATGGTGCTCGGGCCGGCCGAGCTCGATCGCGTGGTGCACGAGGCGGAGTTCCGGGGACACCTGCACGTGCCGTCCGTGCGGCTCGCGATCGACCGGACGCCGCGACGGCGCTGGACGTCGGCTCTCGAGGCCGCACTCGACCGCCGCCGGCCGCTCGACGGTCGCCTCGACAGCGGACCGGAGCGCGAGTTCGCGCACTTCCTCCGGCAGCGAGACTTCCCACCGAGCGAACACGGCGTGATGTTCGACCTCGGCGGAGAGAAGGCGCGACTCGACGTCCTCTTCCGGAGCGCCTGGCTCGGCGTCGAGGTCGACGGCGGACCGCATCGCAGCGAGCGCGCCTTCCACTCCGACCGCAGACGCGACCTGCGCTTCGAGGTGGAGCACCGGCTGCCGATCGTCCGGGTGACCGACCGTCAGATCGAGGACGACCCCGACGAGCTCGACGAGCTGCTGTGGGCACGGCTCGTCGCGCGAGATCCCACGCTCCGGCGTCGTCGCGTTGCACGTTGACGGTCATCGCTGACCACGATCGTGCAATGACGGCCCCGACACTCCCACCGGGACAACCACCGCGCGCACCACTGTCCGGCCGGACCGCTGCGCGCGCCCCCTGACCGCGGCGAGACTCGACGCAGCCACCCGCGGAGAGAGGAGAGCCATGACGGTCGCAGAGGAGTTCACGCTGGTCGGGACCGGACGGTCCGTGTACACGACGCCCGAGCCGACCGAGGGCCCCGTCGTCTGGCTCGATTCGCCGCAGGCCGTCATCGACTTCGTCGCGGGCGGCGACGTCGGGGACTCGATCGTCCTCGCACGCGGCGGCACGACGACCTTCCTCACGCCCGCCCTCACCGCCGGCGTCAAGGGGGTCCTCACGCTCCAGGGCGCACCGGAGAGCCACCTCGGCATCCTCTCCCGCGAGTACGGCATCCCCTGCATCATGGGCGTCCAGTTCGAGGACGGCGTGCGCTCGGACCGCGGCGAGGTCATCCCCGCCGACGGCGTGCGCGTCCGGATGGACCTCAGCGAGGCGCAGGGCCGCGTCCTCGTCGAGCCGGGCGCCCCGAGCGCCGGCGCGAAGGGCGAGCCGACCGAGGAGGAGAAGGCGCTCGCCGAGCAGATGAAGCAGGTCGAGGTCCTCCTCCACCACTTCCGCGGCGAGGTCCCCCACGGCTCCGAGGGCGACGCGGCGATGCGGTCCAAGGCGCGCAGCGACGCGCTGCGGCTCACCGACGAGTCGCTGCGGCGCACGCTCACCGCCGACGAGTGCAACGACCTCCTCGACTACTACGCCTGGAACGTCTGGGACGCCCTCGCGCTGCGCAGCACCGAGGGCGAGTCCGGGCTCATCCCCCGCCAGGAGTACGAGGCCTTCGGCGCCGTCCAGATGTGGCAGCGCTACCCCCAGCTCGTGGACCGCATCGTCGAGGCGGTCGGCGGCCTCGACGGCGTCGTCGACCTCGGCCGCACCGCCCGACGCGAGGTCGGCAGCAAGGTCAACCAGCTCCACATGTGGTGCTCGTCGATCGTCCCGCTCTTCGGCCGCGGCCTGCTCGTGAAGCTCGGCATGGCCGACCCGAACGAGCGCACCGACGAGGTCGAGCGCCTCCTCCAGTTCCAGCGCGCGCTCATGCGCGGCTTCTGGGACGACGAGGGCCTCATGTTCGCCTCGAGCCGCGGCTACCGCGCGCCCGTCCTCTCGCAGGAGTGGATCGACCGCCTGAGCGGCGACGTCGTCGCCCTCGACGACCCCGACCGCCGCTCGCTCTACCAGCGCTTCAACGCGACGACCGAGATCACCGGCTTCCTCCTGCACTTCGACAACCGCTCGGGTCTCTCGGACACCGGCCCGTACCCGCTGCCCGACGGCGGCTTCATGATCGTCCGCGACCACTTCCTCCACGACCCCGCCTACCACTGGCACGACGTCGCCGAGGACCTCCCGCACGGCCTCACGCAGGCGATGGTCTTCCACCCGACCGAGGACCTCCAGGTGAACGTCCTCGACATCGGCACGCTGTTCAGCGAGCCGACGAACTACCTCTCGGCCCTCACCCACATGGCCGTCTACGCCCGCGACACGATCGACACCCCGGTCGAGGACCTCCGCCGCGTCGACGAGGACGAGATGGAGCGGATCCTCGCGACGTGCGAGACCGCGACGACGCAGCTCTACAAGCGGATGTCGCGGATGAGCCCGCGCGACAAGATCATGGCCGGCGCGCAGGTCTACTACACGGAGTTCATCGCGCCCTTCGCCCGCGCCGCCGGCGTGTGGGACGAGTTCGTCGGCGAGCGCGACTTCTTCGAGATCGACCCCGTCGCCGCGCAGGCCTACTACCCGCTCGTCACCGAGAAGAAGGCGTCGCAGATCGTGCCCGAGGCGTTCCTCATGGGCGGCTACGACCTGCTCGAGCGAGTCGGGGACGTCGACGCCGAGGCCCACGCCGAGCACTACCCGACGCTCCACGCGATCGCGCTGCGCGGGATGCTCACCGAGGTCCCCGGTGGCCACGCGGCGATCGTCGAGGCGGGTCTCGCGGTCGACACGGGGTCCGGCGTCATGCTGAGCGGCGACGGCCAGAAGGTCCACGACGCGCTGCTCGCCCGCGAGCGCGACGGCGCGGACACCGAGCGCGTCGGCAAGGTCTACGAGCGCTTCCTCCCGATCAACCAGGAGTTCAAGGGCACGTGCTCCTCGTGGCACGGCGCGGACGACGGGACGCGCGCCTCGCTCCTGTCCGACCTCGAGACGATCCTCGAGCGCGTCGAGCCCGCCCTGCGCCGCACGGCCGAGGTCCTCCCGCGCTTCGAGGCCTACGGGCCGCGCCTGCGCGACGCGCTCGGCAAGGCGCAGGCCGGCGACCACGAGCAGGTGACGAGCCCCACGACCGACTCCCTCCACACCGTCTGGATGGAGCTGCACGAGGACTACATCCAGGTCCTGCAGATCGACCGCGAGGAGGAGGGCAGCTACTAGCCGGGACCGTACCCCCGATGGTCACCGCGGCTCCCCCGCTGGGGCGTCGCCCGGCCAGCGGGAATGCGACGAGCATCGGACATCGACGTCACCCGATGAAGGAGAGAGCGCATGTCCGACGACTTCGAGCCGGTCGGTGAGGGCCTCACCGTGTACACCGACGAGATCCCCGTCGAGGGTCGCCTGCGCTGGCTCGACTCCCCCGAGGACGTCATGCGCTTCGTCGCCGAGGACGACGTGAGCGATGCGATCGCCTGCGTGCGCGGCGGGACGACGACGTTCCTCACCCCGGCGCTCACCGCCGGCGTGAAGGGGATCATCACGCTGCAGGGCGCGCCCGAGTCGCATCTCGGGATCCTCTCCCGCGAGTACGGCATCCCGGCGGTGATGGGCGTGCGCTTCGAGCGTGGCGTGCGCTCGAAGCGCGGCGAGGTCATCCCCGCGGACGGCGTCCGCGTCCGGCTCGACGTCTCGGGCTGGCCCGAGGGCCGCGTGCTCGTCGAGCCGGGCGCGCCGGAGGCGGACGAGGGCACGCCCGTCGCGCCGGACGCGATGACACCGGAGCAGCTCGAGCAGGTGACGCTGCTGCTGTCGAAGTTCCGTGGCGAGATCCCGCACGGCGAGGAGGGCGGCGCGATCGTCCAGAAGGACCTCCGCACTCGCGTGCTGCACCTCGACGACGACACGCTGCGGCGGGACCTCACCACCGAGGAGGTCAACGAGCTCCAGCACTACGCCCGCTGGCTCTTCTGGGACTGCCTCGCCGCGCGCGGGACCGAGGGCGAGTCCGGGCTCATCCCGCGCCAGGAGTACGAGGCCGTCGGCTTCGTCCAGTGCTGGCAGCGCTATCCCGAGTGGTACCGGCGCATCACGGAGGCCCTCGGGGTGGACGGCGTCATCGCCCTCGGCGGGGTCTGCCGTGACGAGATCGGCACGAAGGTCAACATCCTCCACAACTTCGGCGGGGTCTACTGCGCGGCCTACGGGCGCGGCATCTCGATCGAGCTGGGGTACCACGACGCCAGCGAGCGGGGGGCCGACCTCAAGGAGATCTTCCAGTTCCACCGGCGCCTCTACAAGGGGATCTGGGGCGACGGCGGCGGCCTCTACACCGCGATGCGCGGCTACACCGCCCGGGTCCTCGACGACCGCTGGATCGACCGCTTCGCCGCCGAGCAGTCGCGTCTCGACGACCCTGAGCTGCTCCAGCTCTTCCGCAAGTTCAACGCCTCGACCGAGATGGTCGGGTTCCTCCAGCACTTCGACAACCGGGTCGGCATGCACGACACCGGCCCGTACCCGCTCGGCGACGGCCGGTTCATGATCGTCCGCGACCACTTCCTCGACGACGACGTCTACCACTGGACGGACGTGACGAACGGACTGCCGCACTGCGTCACGCAAGCCATGGTGTTCGATACGAAGGGCGAGCCGCTCGACATGCAGCTCGTCGAGATCGGCACGCTGTTCACGAACCCCGCGAACTACCTCAAGCACCTCGAGTCGGTCGCCGTGTACGCGCGCGATCGCTGGGACACGCCCGCGGACGAGGTCCGTCTCCTCGAGCCGGACGAGATGCGGTCGATCCAGGAGCGCTGCGACAGCGCGTGCACGCAGCTCTACGCGCGGATCGCCTCGATGCCGCGCCGCGACAAGGTGATGGCCGGCGCACAGGTCTACTACGCGGACTTCATCTACCCGTACGCGCGGCGGGCCGGGATCTGGGAGGAGCTCGTCGGCGAGGAGGACTTCTTCGAGCTCGATCCCCTCGCGGCGCAGGCGTACTACCCGCTCGTGAAGGACGGGGTCGCGGCGACGATGGTCCCCCAGCTCTTCCTCACCGGCGCGGGCTTCCCTGATCTCGAGGAGGCGCCGGCCGTCGATGTGGACCCGGCGCACTTCCCGCTGCTGCACGCCCTCGCGCTGCGCGGCCTGGCTCCGGCCGGCGAGAACGGGCACAAGACGCTCGTCGACGACGGCCTCGCCGTCGAGACGCCCTCCGGCGTCATGCTCAGCCCCGACGGCCGCCTGGCGCACGCCGCGCTGCTCGCCCGGGAGCGCGAGGCCGCGGACACCGACCGCGTGCGCCAGGTCTACGAGCGCTTCCTCCCGATCAACCAGGAGTTCAAGGGCGCATGCTCCTCGTGGCACGGCGCGGACGACGAGACGCGCGCCTCGCTCCTCTCCGACCTCGAGACGATCCTCGAGCGCGTCGAGCCCGCCCTGCGCCGCACGGCCGAGGTCCTCCCGCGCTTCGAGGCCTACGGGCCGCGCCTGCGCGACGCGCTCGGCAAGGCGCAGGCCGGCGACCACGAGCAGGTGACGAGCCCCACGACCGACTCCCTCCACACCGTCTGGATGGAGCTGCACGAGGACTACATCCAGCTCCTGCAGATCGACCGCGAGAAGGAAGGCAGCTACTAGATGACCACGAGGCCCGACACCGTCCACGCCGTCCCGTTCGACGCCGGCGCCGAGCCCGACCGCGCGCGGCTCGGCGGCAAGGGCGCGGGGCTCGTGAGGATGGTCGGGCTCGGCCTCCCCGTCCCCCCGGGCTTCGTCGTCGGCACCGACGCCGGCCGCGCGTACCTCGCCGAGGGCCGCCTGCCGGAGGCGCTCGACGCCGACCTCGACCAGCGCCTCGACGCGCTCGAGACGACGCTCGACCGCCGGCTCGGCGACCCCTCCGCCCCGCTGTTCGTGTCGGTCCGCTCGGGGGCGCCCGTCTCGATGCCGGGGATGATGGACACGATCCTCAACGTCGGCATGAACGACGAGGTCGTCGAGGCGCTCGCCGAGGCGACCGGCGACGCGGCGTTCGCGTGGTCCTCCTACGAGCGGCTCCTCGACACCTTCGCGACGACGGTCCGCGAGATCGGTGTCGCCGCCATCGAGGACGCGATGTTCGACGCCGACCCGATCGGCGACGACGACGCGGCCGGCGCACGCGGCAAGGTCCGTGCCCTCCTCGACGTCATCGGCCGCGAGGGAGACCCGTTCCCCGCCGACCCGCGCGCCCAGATCCGGGAGTGCCTCGCGGCCGTCTTCCGCTCGTGGACGAGCCCGCGCGCCATCGCCTACCGCGAGCACCACGACATCGACGAGGCGATGGGGACGGCCGCCGTCGTCCAGGCGATGGTCTTCGGCAACCGCGGCCCGACCTCGGGGAGCGGCGTCGCGTTCTCGCGCGATCCGTCGACGGGCGAGCCGGGCGTCTACGGCGACGTCCTCTTCGACGCCCAGGGCGAGGACGTCGTCGCCGGCACGGCCGACCCGGTCCCGGTCGCCGAGCTCGAGGGGCGCCTCCCGGAGGTCGCGCGCGACCTCCACGACGCGATCGCGACGCTCGAGCGCGAGCAGGGCGACCTCATCGAGTGCGAGTTCACGATCGAGGAGGGCCGGCTCTGGATCCTCCAGTACCGCGCCGCGCAGCGCAGCGGCCGCGCCGCGGTGCGGGTCGCCGTCGACCTCGTCGACGAGGGCGTCATCGACGAGGCGACCGCCGCCTCGCACCTCACCGACGAGCAGCTCGACAGCGCGCGGGCGCCCCGCTTCGCGGAGCCTGCCGCCGAGGAGGACGTCGTCGCGCGCGGCCTCGCCGCCTCGCCGGGCGCGAGCGTCGGCAAGGCGGTCTTCGACGCGAGCCGCGCGCAGGCGCTGCGGGAGCAGGGCGACGACGCCGTCCTCGTGCGCCCGACGACCTCGCCCGCGGACATCCACGGCTTCATCGCGAGCGTCGCCGTCGTGACGGGCCGCGGAGGGCGCACGTCGCACGCGGCCGTCGTCGCCCGCGGGATGGACCGCGTCGCGGTCTGCGGGGTCGGCGAGGTGCGCTTCTCCGCCGGGCCCGACGGCGTCCCCGTCGCGACGATCGGCGACGCCGAGGTCCGGGAGGGCGACCTCCTCGCCGTCGACGGCGACCGCGGGATCGTGAGCCGCACCGCGCCGCCGCTCGCCTCGGCCGAGGACGACGAGCGCTTGCAGCGGCTGATCGCCTGGCGGGGCGCGCGCCCGTGAGCGCGGCGGCGGGGGCGGGTGGGCCGGATCTCCCCGAGCTCGGCTGCTACCTCCTCGCGGGAGCAGCGCCGTCGGCCCGCGCGATCGTCGACGAGGCCCGCGAGGCCGACGGGCTCGGCCTCGGGACGGCGTTCGTCAGCGAGCGCTGGAACGTGAAGGAGGCCGCGACCCTGTGCGGCGCCGCGGGCGCCGTCACCGAGCGGATCCGGATCGCGACGGGCGCCACGCACCACTCGACGCGCCACCCGCTCGTCACGACGTCGTTCGCGTCGACGATGCACTCGCTCACCGACGGTCGCTTCATGCTCGGGCTCGGCCGCGGCGTCAAGCTCATGTTCGACACCTTCGGACTCCCGGGCATCACGAGCGCCCAGATGGAGGACTTCGCGAGCGTCGCCCGGCGGCTGTGGAAGGGCGAGACGATCGTCGGGCACGACGGTCCCATCGGCCGGCATCCCCTCCTGCAGCTCGACAGCAGGTTCGACCTCGACATCCCGCTCGCCCTCATGGCGTTCGGCCCGAAGACGCTCGCGCTCGGCGGCCGCGTCTTCGACGAGGTCGTCCTCCACACGTTCTTCACCGACGAGACGCTCCAGCGCTGCGTGCGGACGGTGAAGGAGGCTGCCGAGCAGGCGGGCCGCGACCCCGACGCGGTGAAGGTGTGGTCGGTCTTCGCGACCGTGGCCGACAGCGTCCCGCCCGACGAGCAGCTCCTGAAGATGGTCGGGCGTCTCGCGACCTACCTCCAGCTGTACGGCGACCTCATGGTCCGCACGAACGACTGGGACCCCGCCGTCCTCGCGCAGTTCCGGGAGGACGACGTCGTCGCGTCGTTCGGCCGCCAGTTCATCGACGGCGTCGCGACGACCGACCAGCTCGAGCACATCGCGGCCCTCCTTCCCGACGAGTGGCTCGCGCCCGCGGCGACCGGCACCCCGCAGGAGTGCGCGGCCGCCGCGCGCCGCCAGCTCGACCTCGGCGCGGACGGCGTCGTCCTCCACGGCGTCGCGCCGCGCGAGCTGCGCGGGGTCGTCGGGGCGTGGCGCGAGACCTCCGCGCCCGCCGACCCGACGACCCGCTGACGCTCGGAGCCCGTCGAGGGGCTCTCAGCCCGCGACCTGGGCGCCGCGCCTGTGCGGGACGCGCGTCTGCGACGCCTCGTCGCGGATGAAGGCCGCGCAGCGCTCGCCCATGAGGATCGCCGGCCCGTTCGTGTTCGCGCGCGTGATCCGCGGGAGCGCGCTCGCATCGGCGACGCGGAGGTTCTCGACGCCGTGGACGCGCATCTCGTGGTCGAGGACCGCCTCGCCCTCGGCGCCCATCCGCGCCGTGCACGACGGGTGGTAGGTCGTCTCGACGTGCCGGCGCACCCAGCGCTCGAGGTCCTCGTCGCTCTGGACCGACGCGCCCGGGGTGATCTCGAGGCTCACCATGTCGCGCAGCGGGGCCTGCTCGACGATCTCGCGGGTGCGGCGGATGCCGCGCACCATCGCCTCGACGTCGCTGCGCTCGGTGAGCATGCCGAGCTGCACGGCGGGCTTCGCCCGCGGGTCGGGCGAGACCGCCTTCACCCACCCGGTCGACTCCGGCGTCCAGTAGGACTGCGCGATCGCGAAGGCCGGCCGCGGATGGTCGCCCTCCCCGTTCTCCCAGAAGTAGACGGGGGCGTGGACGAGCTGCATGTCCGGAGCCGGCAGGTCGTCGCGCGTGCGGATGTGGGCGAGCGCCTCGGCGACGTTGCTCGCGAGCTTGCCGCGGCGCGAGAGGAGCCAGCGCAGCACCTCGGCGGGCTTGTCCGCGCCCATGAGGCCCGTGTGCGGGTCGCGCAGCTCGAAGTTGCAGAACGTGAACGGGTGCTCCTGGAGGTGCCGGCCCACGGCGGGGCTCTCGACGACGGGGGTGACCCCCGCCTCGCGCAGGTCCTCCGCGGCGCCGATGCCCGAGAGCTGGAGGAGGTGCGGCGTGTTGAACGCGCCGGCGCTGAGGACGATGTCCCGCGTCGACGTGAACTCGCGGAGCTGCCCCTTGTGCTCGACCTCGACGCCGACGGCCCGGCCCTCCCGGAGGACGACCCGGTGCACGAGGGCGTTCGTGAGGACGGTCAGGTTGCTCCGGCGACGCGCGGTGTCGAGGTAGGCGCGCACCGTGCTCCAGCGCCGGCCGGCGTCGGTCGTCGTCGGGGAGAGGTTGACGCCGTCGAGGTCCGGCCCGCTGAGGTCCTCGGTCGGCGCGACGCCCGCGGCGACGGCGGAGGCCACGAAGGCCTTCGCGACCGGGTTCGGGTCGCGAAGGCGCCGCACCCGCACCGGCCCGCCGTGGCCGTGGTCGGGACCGGGGAGGAAGTGGTCCTCGATCTTCTTGTAGAAGGGCTCGACCTCCTCCCACGACCAGCCGGGGAGACCCCAGCCGTCGAAGTCGAGCGCGCTGCCGCGGATCCACAGCATCGCGTTCATCGTCGAGCAGCCGCCGAGGACCTTCCCCCGGGGCGAGAAGATGCGCCGCCGATCGCAGCCGGGCTCCGGCTCCGTGTAGTAGTCCCAGTCGGCCTTGCCGTGGAACTGCTCGGGGAAGCCCGCGGGCGCCCTGGCCTCGAGCCGGAGGTCGGAGCCGCCGGCCTCGATGAGGAGGACGCGCCGCGCGGGGTCCTCGCTGAGGCGCGCGGCGACCGCGCACCCCGCGGACCCGGCGCCGACGACGATGTGGTCGTAGATCGGCATGGCGTGATGCTCACGGACCCGCGGACCGCCGTCATCGTGGCGACCGCGAACGAGGCGCGACACGCTTCGTGGGTCCCACAAACCCGCGGCGATGTGGGAGGCTCCGCAGGTGCCCGACGCTCCGCGCTCGCTCCCCCTCGGCGCCGTCCCGGCGCGCTCGGCGGGGTGCGAGGAGCTCATCACGCGGACCGCGACGCGGATCGAGCCGCGGGTCGAGGAGATCGCGGGTCTCCTCATCGACCGCGTCACCGGCGAGATGGGGTTCGACCCGGCGGACGAGGAGCTCCGCGAGCAGCTCCTCGCGGCCGCACGGGGCAGCGTCGCGCTCATCACCGTCATGGCGCGGTCGTGGACCGACGCCCGCATCGTCCCGCCGCCGCACGATGCGCTCGTGTGGGCGCGCGGCCTCGTCTCGCGCGGGCTCACGATCGACGCCCTCCTGCGCGTCTACCGCATCGGCCAGTCCGGGTACGAGGCGATCTGGTTCCGCGAGCTCGCGGAGAGCGGCGCCGAGCACGACGTCGTCATCGAGGCGATCACCGCCGTGAGCGCGTTCATCGCGACGTGGATCGACGCGATCTCGACCCCGCTCGTCGAGGCCTACGAGGACGAGCGCGCGCGCCGCTCCGGCGGCTCGTCCGCGATCCGGCTGGAGACCATCGAGCGGATCCTCGACGGCCAGCCGATCGACATCCCGGTCGCGAGCGCGAGGCTCGGCTACGACCTCGACCGCCGGCACGTCGCCCTCGTCGGATGGGCGTCCGACGAGGGGGTCGACACGAGCGACGGGTCGCTCGACGCGCGCGTCGGCGAGGTCGCCGCCACCCTCGAGGCCGAGGGCGGCCGGCCGCTCGTCGTGCGCCTCGGCCCGCAGGTCGCGGCGGCCTGGGTGGCCGGCGACGAGCCGCCCGAGGACGTGCTCGCCGAAGCGCGCACGCGCGCGGGCGCGCTCGGCCTCCGCGTGGCGCTCGGCGGCGGTGGACTCGGCCTCGAGGGGTTCCGCCGCGGCCACGACCACGCGCTCCGCGCGCGGCGCGTCGCGCGCCTCCTGCGGCGCACGAGCCCGCTCACGCGCTACGCCGACGTCGCCGTCCTCGACCTCCTCACGCGCGATCCCGCGGCGGCGAGGGAGTTCGCCTCGGCGACGCTCGGGCCGCTCGCGCGCGACGACGACGGCGCGCGGCGCCTCGTGGCGACGCTGCGGGTGTTCCTCGACGAGAGCCAGAACTACGCGCGTGCCGCTCGCCGCCTCGGCGTCCACGAGAACACGGTCGCCTACCGCGTGCGACGAGCGCTGGAGATCTCCGGCTCCTCGGAGTCCGACGCCCATGCGCTCCGCACGGCGATCGCGCTCGCGCCGCTCCTCTCCGGCGGCGCGACCGGCGCCGACGACTGACCTCCGCAGGATGGTTGTGGAGTCCCCAAACGGGCTCGGATCGCCGGCGAGGAATGCCCGATGACACGGTGTCGAGTCCGTGGCATCGTGGGAGGCGTCCACGAGTGAGGAGACGTGACGATGTCGACGACCACAGACCGCATCCCGATCGCCGCGAAGGCCTTCTGGGCCCAGCACCCCGACGTCCGCGACGAGGAGTTCGCGCGGCTGCGCGCGGAGACGCCGGTGTTCTGGAGCGGACCCGCGGAGTCGGACCTCCTCCCGCCCGAGGAGAACACGCGCGGCTTCTGGTCCCTCACGAAGTACGAGGACATCCAGAAGGCGAGCCGCACGCCCAAGGTGTTCTCCTCCGCCGACGGCATCACGATGGAGGATTTCGGTCCCGAGATGACCGAGATCGCCCAGTCGTTCATCGCCATGGACGCGCCGCGCCACACGCAGCTGCGCGGCATCACGATGGACGCCTTCAAGCCCGGCAACATGCGCAAGCTCGAGGGCTGGGTCCGCGGCCACGCCCGCGACCTCATCGACGAGATGGCGCAGCTCGGGAAGGGCGACTTCGTCGAGCTCGTCTCCGAGCCGCTGCCCGGCCGCATCTTCGGCAGCTTCTTCGGCCTGCACGAGGGCGAGCAGCACCAGGAGACGATCCGCGCCGCGCAGGATCTCCTCGCCTGGACGGACCCCGCGGTCTGCAAGGGCCTCGAGCCGCTCGAGCACTTCGCCAACTGCGTCATGACGCTGCGTCTCACGGCCGCCGAGCTCGCGGAGGAGCGCCGGGAGAACCCGGGCGAGGACCTCATGACCTGGCTCGTCCAGGCCGAGTGGGAGGGCGAGAAGATGAGCGACGACGAGATCGGCGCGTTCTTCGTGCTCCTCGCCGTCGCCGCTAACGACACGACCCGCCACGCCTCCGCCGGCGCGATCCACGCGATGACGCGCTTCCCGGACCAGCGCCGCCTCCTCATGGAGGACATGGACGGCCGCATCGAGGGCGCGGTCGAGGAGGTCCTGCGCTGGGTCTCGCCGCTCATCCACATGCGCCGCACGGCGACGACGGACTTCGAGGTCCGGGGCGAGCAGATCAAGGCCGGCGACAAGGTCGTCCTCTGGTACTGCTCGAGCAACCGCGACGAGGAGTACTGGACCAACCCGTTCGACTTCGACATCTTCCGCAGCCCGAACCGCCACCAGGCGTTCGGCGGCGGCGGCCCGCACTACTGCCTCGGCGCCGCCCTCGCGCGCACGATGCTCAAGTCGCTCCTCACCGAGGTCTACACGCGGATCCCGGACATCGAGGCGCCCGAGCCCGACTGGCTCGTCGCGAACTTCATCAACGGCATCAAGGCGCTCCCCTGCGAGTGGACGCCCGAGAAGCGCTGACCCAGCCGGCCGTCTGAACGGTCGATAAGGTCCGGGCCATGCGGATCGGCATCTCCCTCGCCTACTGGCCCTGGTTCACCTACGAGGAGCAGATCATGCTCGCGCGCCTCGCCGACGAGGCGCGCCTCGACAGCGTGTGGGTGAGCGAGGCGTGGGGGCAGGACGTCGTGTCGATGCTCGGTCTCCTCGCGGGACAGACCGAGCACGTCGACCTCGGCACGGCGATCATGCAGATGCCGGCGCGCACGCCGACCGCGGCGGCGATGGCCGCCGCGACCGTCGACGTCATGTCGGGCGGGCGGCTGCGCCTCGGCCTCGGGCCGAGCGGCCCGCAGGTCTCCGAGGGGTGGTACGGCGTCGCGTTCGACAAGCCGCTGAAGCGGACGCGCGAGTACGTCGAGACGATCCGCACCGCGATCTCCGGGCAGCCCGTCCCCGTGCAGGTGCCCGAGGGCGTGGGCACCGGGCTCGGCAAGTCGCTGCGCCTCCTCGCGAAGCCGGTCCGCAAGGAGATCCCCATCTACCTCGGCGCGACCGGCCCGAAGGCGCTCGAGCAGTGCGGCGAGATCGCCGACGGCTGGATCGGGGCGTTCGTCGACCCGTCGCGGCCAGAGGTCGGCCTGCGCCCGGTCCTCGACGCCCTCGAGAAGGCGGGTCGCGCGCGGGAGGACTTCGACGCGTGCGCGCTCATCCCCGCGTGCGTCGCGGACACCGAGGAGGAGGCCCTCGACGCGGTCCGCGACTGGATCGCCTTCTACCTCGGCGCGATGGGCGCGAAGGGCAAGAACTTCTACGTCGAGATGGCCGCCCGCGCCGGCTTCGGCGCCGAGGCCGAGAAGGTGCAGGACCTCTACCTGGGCGGCGACCGCGCCGGCGCCGCCGAGGCGCTCCCCGTCGAGTTCCTGCGCGGCGTGACCATCGCGGTCACCGAGGACGGGCTCGACGCGCGCCTCGCCGAGTTCGCCGATGCGGGCGTCGACACGGTCATCGCGATCCCGAGCGGCGATCGCCGCCGCACCGTCGAGCACCTCGGCGCAGCGGCGACGGCCACCCCGTCCGCGTGAGTGTCGCTCCACCCCGCCTCGGCGTGGGTGGATCGACGCTCACCGTCAGGCCACGGCGCCCGCCGCCTCCGTGTACTGCTTCACGTAGGCCTGCGGCCAGCCGAGCTCGACGTGCGCGACCGCGCTCGCGCCGTCGATCTCCGCGTGCATGCCGATCTCGTTCATGAAGAGGTGCTCGACCGGCACCTGCCAGCCCGCGGCGTACGTCGCCTCGAGCCGCGTCTCGCGACCCTCGGCGTCGGTGATGACCGCGCGCACGACGCGGTGGACGAGGCGGTCGTCCAGCTCGACCGAGACGTCGATGTCCTCGATGAGGCTGACCTCGCCGCCGCGGTTCACGTACCCGAGGATCTGCCGGTTGCCGAGCGCGAGCGAGTCCCAGGCGTGCAGCGAGACCTCGCCGTCGTCGGTCGCGGCGTTCATCCACTTCCAGTGCTGCAGCGCGCGCCAGTCGCGCGTCCCCCACGAGTGGTCGCGGTGGCCGTGGCCGGCGATCGTCACGTCGCGGCCGGCGACGCGGAGCCGCCCCTCGGTCGCGACGGACTGCTCGTAGCGGTCGTCGGCCGCCCACGCCGGGCAGCCGCCGCGGTTCTCGTGCCACGAGAACGGCGCGTGCAGGCCGGTGAAGCGGCACGCGTAGTCGACGTCGTCGGACGCGAAGGCGACCTCGGCGACCGTCAGCGGCTCCGGCTGGCGGATGCGCAGCCCGCCGACGACGCAGTCGTCGAGGTCCTCCCCCTCGAGCGCGAGGCCGTCGTCGAAGGCGAGCGCGAGCGGCCGGTCGATGTCCTCCCCGCCGACGGCGAGGAGCCGGCCCCAGTCGCCCGTGTCCGCGTGGCGCCACGCGTAGGCGAAGACGAGGAGCTTCTCGTCGGGGATCGGCGAGGTCCAGAGGAGGCTCTCCCGGCCGTGCGGGGAGCCGCTGATGTCGTGAAGGAGATCGTCCTGCGGCGTGAAGCGCGACATCAGGCCGTCACGCCCGCATCGAGCGACGTGATCTCCGGGAAGCCCTGGCCGGTGAGGAAGAGCTGCGGGACGAGCTTCATCGCCGTCCCGTCCTTCACGAGCTCGTAGTAGGCCTCCGAGGCCTTCGGGTGCAGCTCGTGGAAGTCGAGCTCGTCGACGAGCCGGTCCCACACCCCGGCGAGCCTCGCCACGGGGAGGATGAAGTCCGTCCAGTAGACCTGGGCGCCGGACATGATCTTCTCCCGCTTCGGCATCCCCGCGATCCGCTTGTAGAGACGGGAGGTCGCCGCGTCGCAGCGGTCGAGGATCTCCTGCATCCCCTCGCGGTCGAGGACGCGGAGGTCCTCCATCGGCGTGTCCCAGCGGTCCCTCGCGAACACCGCGACCTCGCTCAGGTGCTGGAGGTAGTTCGCCGGCTGCGTGAAGAGCGTCCCGATGTCGACGAGCTGCGTCGCGAGCGGCGCGGTCGGCCGGAACACCATCACCTCCGTCACGCAGTGCGGCAGCCCCTCGGCGACGTCGGCCCAGTGGTAGACCTCGTCGTAGAGGAAGTGGTCGCGGACGATCGCGAAGGCGCCGTCGTCCCCGATCGGGTACGGCCCGGTGTCCGACAGCCCCGACCGGTTGTCGAAGTGCATGAGGAAGCCGAGCATCTCCGTGCTCGCGTTGAAGCGCTGGAACAGCGTCCGGTCCTCCGGCGTCTCGAACGCGCGGACCTCGCCGAGCAGCCGGTCGAGGACGTCGTCGTCGAGGATCTCGGCGCGGTATCCGCGCATCGAGGTGAACATGCCGCCACCGGGCTCGGACCAGAGCCCCGCGTAGAGCCGGCGCATGAACTGCCAGCCCTCCGCGACGTCCTCGCCGCGCTCCGACGGGTCGGTCTGCCCGAGGCCGATCGAGACGCCGCGCCCGAACGCGATCGCGAAGCCGGTCGCCCAGGCCCGCAGGATGTTCATCTTCGTGCCGACCTCGCGACGCGCGGTCGCCCCGATCTCGATGAGACCGTCCGCGCCCACCTCGCGGGTGATGAGGCGCACGACCTCGGGGTACTTCTCCCAGATCTGGATGAAGGAGACCGACTCGTACTCCTGCCGCGGGATGAGCCCCGACTCGCCCTCGGTCGCCCGCGCGGCGAGGCAGTCCCACATGTTCCAGCCGGCGTACCTCGAGAGGTCGTTGCACTCCTCGACCGTGAGGTCGCGGTGCAGGGACGCCTCGTCGAGGTGGAGCACCTGGGTGGAGAGTCCCGCGCGGAACTGCGCGTCCCCCTCGCTGCCGTGCGGGACCTCTCCGCCGAACTTCGTGAGGAGGAGCTGGATCTGCTCCATCTCCTCCGGGCTCATGGCGGGGGCGGCCGTCGGCGCGTCGTCGCCCGCGACGGGAGCGCCCGGCTCGATCGCGACCCTGCCCTTGGGCGAGGAGTCGAGGTGGAGGCGGACCCGCGCCCCGTCGGCGGGGATCACCTCGCCGCGCGCGCTCCGCATCCCCTCCTCGAACTGCACGCCCATGAGGCACGGGATGCCGTACTCGCGGGACAGGATGCCGAGGTGGCTCTCGGGCGCGCCCTGGAGGGTCATGATCCCCTTCACCCCTGCGGTGAGGGCGGGCGTGAGGAAGGTCGTCGTCCCTCCGCGGACGAGGACGATCGTCCCGGCGACGTCTCCGGAGGCGACGAACTCGAGCACCTCCTGCGGCGAGTCGAGCCAGCGCACCGGCCCCTCGACCGGCTCGGCGACCTCGAAGACGACGAGACCCTCGCCGACCGTGCGGTACTCCTCGCTCATGTCCTGCTCCTCTCCGGGGTGAACAGCTCGTCGAGCGCGGCGACCGTCGCCGCGCGATCCGTGTGGTGGACGACGTGGATGCCGAGCTCGCGGGCGGGCGCGAGGTTGCGCTCCTGGTCGTCGACGAACACGCACTCGTGCGGGGCGACCCCTGCGGCCTCGACGGCGACCGGGTAGATCTCCGGCTCCGGCTTGCGGGCGCCGACGACCTCGCTCAGGACCTCGGCGTCGAACGCCGCGCGGACCTCGGGGTCGTAGATCTCGAGGCCCCACGAGTTCGAGAAGAGGACGGTCCGCGCCCCGGCCGCCCGGACGCGCGCGACGGCGTCGACGACGTCGTGGGCGAGCGGCACGTCCGCGAAGACGCGCTGGAGGACGCCCTCGTGATCCTCGATCCCGAGCGTGCCGGCGAAGACGGGGGCGAACTCGTCGGTGCTCAGCCGGCCGCACTCGTACTCGGCCGCCGCCGCATGGAGGTCGCCGCCCGGCAGGTAGGCCTCCATGAGCCGGCCCTCCGGCAGGCCCTCGCGCGCGCAGAACGCGCTCATGATCTTGGCCATGTCCGCGGTGAGGACGCCCGCGTAGTCGCAGAGGAGGGCGCGGGGCCGGCTCATGGCGCGGGGTCGAGGACGCCGGTGAGGCCGAGCGGCGCGTACTCGCCGATGAAGAGCTGCTCGAGGACCGCGACGACCGTCTCGTCGGGACGGCCCTCCTCCTCGACGGTCACCTCGCACACCGCCTGGATGTGCGTGTCGTGCGGCCTGGGCGGATCGGCGTCGGCGAGCGCGATGTCCTCGCGCTCGACGGCGAGGACGCCGTGGTTCGTGCCGTGCGACCACGTCGGGTGGCTGTAGCCGATCCCCCGCATGAGGAACGGGAAGAGCGGCCGGTACGTCGCCCGGATCCCCGGGGCGCCGACCGGTTCGACGGCGAGCGCCGCGGATTCCGCCCACCGCGTCCCCGACCGCATCTCGATCTCCATGCGCGGCATCGCGACCTCGGTCATCTCCTCGGGGCCTGCGGCGCCGTCGGGGCAGATGACGGACCGCCGGTTCCACGGCCGCCCCTCCGCATCGTCGTTGGTGTGGAAGTAGAGGCCCCGGTCCGCGAGGTTGACCGGGCTCCACATCCAGAAGAACTGGGGCGGCGGCGGGACCGGCAGCGGCTGCGGCTCGGGTGCCCCGACCGGACGGATCCCCCACGAGCGGTCGCGCGTCCCGACCGACCCGGCGGCGAGGTCGCGGCGATCGCCGTCCACCGACACCCAGCCCGAGCAGCGGACGTTCTGGCTGAGGCGGGTCGAGTCCATCCAGATCTTCGGCCCGACGCGGTGGATGAAGCGCGGCTCCTCGATGGGGAACGCGCGGCCCTCGAACGTGATGTCGAGCGCGAGCCCGTCGGTGTCGTCGACCGTCACCCGCACGCGCTGCAGCGGCTCGAGCACCTCGATCGCGATCGGGCCGACGCGGAGGTCGAGCCGCTCGGAGGCGAGGTGGCGTGAGGCGTGCAGGCACGTCTCCGCCCCGTCGCGGACGACGGCGACGTGCGCGTCGGCGACGTCGAGGTTGGGATACATCCCGAACGCGATCGCGAGGTACTGCGAGGCGTCCGGGGCGAGGACGCTGAAGAAGTAGCGGTCGTAGAAGTTGCGGTCGCTCATCGCGTGGGCGACCGGCTCGGGGGTCTGATGGACGGGGAAGTCGTCGGCGCGGGTCAGCATCGGCGCGAGCCTCTCCCGCCCGGGCGCCCGCCGCCAGTTCCCGTCGGGATAGCCGTGCGTCCCCTCATGTCCTCCGGCGGCAGGTCACGCCGCCACCTCGGGGGCGAGCCGCGTCGCGATGAGCCCTCCGTCGACGCGGACGTCGACGCCGTTGACCCAGCGGGCGGCGTCGGAGAGGAGGAACGCGACGACCCCCGCGACGTCGTCGGGCGTCGCGTGCCGCCCGACCGCGGCCTCGGCCGCGGCGACGCGGTCCTCGCCCATCGTCGCGGCGAAGTCGGCGAGGATCGGCGTGTCGGTCGTCCCCGGGCTCACGCTCACCGAGCGCACGCGGTGCGGGAGGAAGCGGCCGACGTGCAGGAGCGTGAGCGCGACGAGGGCCTTCTTCGAGAAGTCGTAGGCCTGCGTGCCGTCGAGACCGGCGTCGGCGAGCCACGTCAGGGCGTCGTCGTCGTCGAGGCCCAGCACGGTCGCGACGTCCTCGTCGCCGCGGTCGCTGCGCAGCGCGGCGACCGATGCGATGTCGACGACGGCGCCCCCCGGCGCGATCGCGGCGACGAGCGCGCGGGAGAGCCGCCGGGGCGCGAGGAGGTTCACCGCGAGGACGCGGTCCGGCGGGTGGGTGCCGGGCAGGCCCGCGCAGTTGACGAGACCGCCGAGCGCGCGGCCGGCGAGCCCGGCCGCGAGTCCGTCGACCGCGGACCCGTCGGCGAGATCGCAGACGAGCGGCTCGGCGCCCTCGACGTCCGTCTCGCGCAGGTCGACCCCGAGGACCGGCGTGCCGCGCGCGACGAGCGTCTCGGCGACCGCCCGGCCGATGCCGGACGCGGCGCCGGTGACGACGACGGTCTCAGGCACCGAGCACCGCCTTCACCTCGAGGAACTCCTCGATGCCGAAGCGGCCGAGCTCGCGGCCGACCCCCGACAGGCCGCGGCCGCCGAACGGCGCGTCGAGCGTGTCGCGGGTGCGGACCCCGTTGAGCTTCACCTGGCCGGCGCGGAGTCGCCGCGCGACGCGCTGCGCGCGCTCGTGGTCCCGAGTCCACAGCTCGGCCGCGAGCCCGTAGGGCGTGTCGTTCGCGAGCGCGACCGCGTCGTCCTCGCCGTCGTGGCCGAAGAGGCAGAGGACCGGGCCGAAGACCTCCTCGCGCGCGATCCGCGCGTCGCGCGGGACGTCCGAGAAGAGCGTCGGCGCGACGAACGCGCCGCGGTCGAGGCCCGTCGGCCGCTCCGGTCCGCCGCACACGAGCCGCGCGCCCGCGGCGAGGCCGTCCTCGATGAAGCCGAGGACCCGGTCGCGCTGCGCGTCGGAGACGACCGGCCCCATCGTCACGCCGTCGGCGAACGCGGGACCGACGACGATCGACGAGGCGGCGGCGGCGGCGATCTCCTCCGCCTCGGCGAGCCGCTCGGCCGGGACGAGGACGCGCGTCGAGGCGTTGCACGCCTGCCCCGAGTTGAGCATCCCGCGGGTCACCGCGTCGCGGACCGCCTCCTCGAGGTCCGCGTCGTCGAGGACGACGCTCGGCGACTTGCCGCCGAGCTCGAGGCACACGCGCTTCACGCCCTCGCCGGCGAGCGCGCCGACGCGGCGGCCGGCGCGCAGCGAGCCGGTGAACGAGACGACGTCGACCGCTGGATGGGCGACGAGCGCCTCGCCCGCCTGCGGGCCCGTGCCGGTGACGAGCCCGAGGACCCCGGGCGGGACGCCGGCCCGCGCCGCGAGATCGGCGAAGAGGAACGCGTTGAACGGCGCCACCTCGCTCGGCTTGAGGACGACCGCACAGCCCGCGGCGAGGGCGGGGGCGACCTTCGCCGCGATCTGGTGGAGCGGGAAGTTCCACGGGGTGATCGCCGCGACGACGCCCGCCGGCTCGCGCAGCACGGTCGCGGCGCCGACCTCCTCGGCGAACGGCAGCTCGCGCGCGGCGCGGACGGTGAGCCGCAGATCGGCGACCGGGAGCGCCGCCTGGATCGACGTCGCCTGCGCGACCGGCATGCCGACCTCGTGGGCGATGACGTCGCCGATCTCCTCGGCCGCCGCCTCGACGAGGTCGGCGAGGCGCTCGAGGACGGCGCAGCGCTCGTCGAGGGCGGTCGCGCCCCACGCGTCCTGCGCGCGGCGAGCGGCGCGGACGGCGACGTCGACGCCCTCGGCGGTGACGTCGGGGACGTGGCCGAGCGTCGCCTCCGTGCTCGGGTCGACGACCGCGATCGTCCCGTCGGACTGCAGGGTCACCCACTCCCCGCCGACGAAGAGGTCCGTGCGGTCCCCGAGCGCCCCGGCGATCATGCTCCACCCCTCTCCGTCACCCGCACGGGCAGGCGCTTGATGCCGCGGAAGAAGTTCGACCGCAGGCGGTCGGGCGGGCCGAGCACCTCGATGTCGATGCCGCGCTCGATGATGCGCGTGAAGAGCAGTTCGGTCTCGAGCCGGGCGAGATGGGACCCGAGGCAGAAGTGCCGCCCCCACCCGAACGCGACGTGGCGGTTCGGCGAGCGCGTGATGTCGAAGCGGTCAGGGTCGTCGAACGCCTCGGGGTCACGGCAGGCCGCCGTCCACCACAGGACGACCTTGTCCCCCTCGCGGATCGTCCGGCCGTGGAGGTCGATGTCCCGCGTCGCGACGCGGCGCATGCAGTAGACGGGCGTCGCGTAGCGCAGCAGCTCCTCGATCGCGTCCGAGACGCGGCCCGCCGGATCCTCGCGCAGCAGCTCCCACTGGTCGGGGTGACGGTCGAACTCGTGGACGCCCCAGCTCACGAGGTTGCGCGTCGTGTCGTTGCCGGCGAACGCGAGGAGCTGGTACGTCGGGAGCCGGCGCGCCTCGAGGCTGAGCGGCCGGCCGTCGACCTCGGCGTTCGCGAAGAGGCTCACGAGGTCGTCGCGGGGCTCGGCGCGGCGACGGACGTCGAGCTCGGTGAAGTACGCGAAGAGGCCGGCGCGCGCCTGCTCCATCGCCTCCGGCGTCGGCGCGTACTCGGGGTCCTCCTGGCCGCCGATGACGTTCACCCAGTCGACGATGCGCGACAGGTCCTCGCGCTCGACGCCGAGCCACGTCCCGAACACGAGGAGGGGGAGCTGCACGGAGACCGTCTCGACCCAGTCGCACTCGCCCGCCGCGACGGCGCGGTCGAGGAGGTCGTCGACGACCTCGCGGGCGCGCCGGGACGACGCCGACTCGACGTGCGCACGCGTGAAGTGGTCCACGAAGATCTGCCGGATCTTCTTGTGCTCGGGGTCGTCGAGGTTGATCATCGATCGCGCCTCGCCCTCCCCCTCGGCGCGGCGGCTCTGGATCTGCGTGCCCTGCGAGCTCGAGAGGAGGCCGTCCTTGTCCTGGCCGGCCCAGCGGACGTCGTCGTAGCGCGTGAGCGACCAGAAGCCTGGGCCGCCCGCGGGCTCGTCGTTCCAGTGGAGCGGGTCCTCCGCGCGCAGGCGGGCGAAGATCTCGTGCTCGCGGCCCTCGACGAAGGCGTCGAGGTCCATGAGGTCGATGGTCGCTGCGGACATGGGGTGAGACTCGCCGGGGCGGCGCGGCGCGGCAAGCTCCGCACGGGACAACGCGCGGCGCCTCCCCGCTCCGGGACGGCTATGGCGACCGCGCGACCGACGACGCAGAGTGCGTCACGTGCATCCCGGAGTCCACGCCACGTCACGCCCGGACCATCCGGCGCTCGTCATGAGCGACGGGAGCCGGACGACCTACGCCGAGCTCGACCGCGACTCGCGACGACTCGCGCGGCTGCTGCGCGCGCGGGGCGTCGCGCACGGGGACACGCTCGCGATCGTCATGGAGAACCGCGTCGAGTGGGGCGCGGCGCTGTGGGCGGGGATGCGGTCGGGCCTCTTCGTCGCCCCGCTCAACTCGCATCTCACGGCGGGCGAGCTGTCGTACCTGCTCGCCGACTCGGGCGCGACGGCGGTGCTCACGTCGGCGTCGCGCGAGGACGCGGTCGCGGAGGCGATCGACGAGGCGGGCGTCACGCCGCGGGTCGCGCTCACCGCGGACGGGGCGGGCCGACTCGAGCGCTGGGAGGACGCGGTCGCGGGCGTCGACGACGGGCCGCTCGACGGCGAGCGCCTCGGCGCGCGGATGCTCTACAGCTCGGGGACGACCGGCCGGCCGAAGGGCATCCGCCAGCCGCTGCGCGACCTCCATCCCGCCGACGCGCCGCCGAGGCTCGGACCGCTCATGGAGCGCCTGCGGGTCGACGGCGACACGGTGTTCCTCTCGCCGGCGCCCAACTACCACGCCGCGCCGTTCACCTTCATGCTCGTCGTCCACATGCTCGGCGGGACGCTCGTCTCGATGCCGAGGTTCGACGCCGGGGAGGTCCTCGCGGCGATCGAGCGCGAGCGCTGCACGCACGCGCAGTTCGTCCCGACGATGCTCTCGCGGCTCCTGCGGCTGCCCGAGGAGGAGCGCACGCGGCACGACCTCTCCTCGCTGCAGGTGGCGATGACGTCCGGCGCGCCGTGCCCCGAGGCCGTGAAGCGCGGGGTCGTCGACTGGTGGGGACCCGTGCTCCACGAGTACTACGGTGCGAGCGAGGGCTACGGGCAGACGCACATCACCGCCGAGGAGTGGCTCGAGCGACCGGGCTCGGTCGGCCGGGCGCTCAAGGGGACGATCCACATCACCGACCCGGACAGCGGCGAGGAGCTGCCGACCGGCGAGGTGGGCCGCATCTGGTTCGAAGGCACCGACCCGGTCGCCTACCACGGCGACGAGGAGAAGTCCCGCCGGGCGCGCAACGAGCGCGGCTGGAGCACGGTCGGCGACCTCGGCCGGCTCGACGCCGACGGCTACCTCTTCCTCGCGGGCCGCGAGAGCCACACGATCATCTCGGGCGGGGTCAACGTCTACCCGCAGGAGATCGAGGACGTCCTCGCCTCGCACCCGGACGTCGCCGACGTCGCGGTCGTCGGCGTCCCCGACGACGACCTCGGCGAGGCCGTCCGGGCGGTCGTCGTGCCGTCCGCGGACGCCGACCGCGAGGCGCTCCCCGATGCGCTCGTCGCGCACTGCCGCGAGCGGCTCGCCGGGTTCAAGCGCCCGCGCGGCGTCGATCTCGTCGAGGAGCTGCCGCGCAACGCGGCGGGCAAGCTCCTCAAGGACGAGGTCCGCCGCGTCTACTGGCCTGCCGCACGCGCGGGCTGACGCGGTCCACCGGCCGGCGGGCTCGACGCCTGGACTATGCTCGTCACCGAGGAGATGGAGCCCACCGGGGTCGCAGCCACGGGCGCAGGGGCGCCCCGCATCGCGCTCGATGCGAGCGCGCGGTCCGCGACGCGCCTCCCGCCCGAGCTCGCGGCGCGGATGGAGCAGCTCGCGGTCATGCTGCTGCCGCACGCGGGCGAGATCGCCGACGTCGTCAACGCCCGCGCGATCGACACCGAGCCGGAGCTCGTCGACCCCGACGACCCGACGACGGTCGAGCCCGTCGCTCACTCGACGCACGCGAACGTCGGGGCGATCCTCTCGATGATCGCCTACGGCGTGCCGGGGTCGGCGTCGCGCCCGTCCGTCGGCGCCCTCGAGCTCTTCGAGCGGCTCGCCGACCGCGAGGACGGGCTCGCGGTCGTCCTGCGCGGCTACCGCATCGGCCTCGCGGAGCTGTGGCAGATCTGGGCGCGGCACGTCGCGGAGCACGTCGAGGACGCGGCCGAGCTCGCGGCGATCCTCGCGGCGAGCACGAGCCACATGTTCGACGCGGTCGACCGCGTCTGCCTCGAGCTCGCGGAGCAGTGGGCCGAGACGCACCGCCGGCGCAGCCGGGGCCTCGACGTCTCGCCCGACGAGCTCGTGCGAGCGGCGCTCGCGTCGGGTGACACCGCGGAGGAGGCGCTGGGCAAGCTCGGCTACGACGTCGGCGCGACGCACGTCGCGCTCGCGCTGCCGCCCGAGGTGGACGAGCGAGCGCTCGCGCAGCTCGCGAGCCGGCTGCGGACCGTCGCGCGCGCGTCGAGCGTGTCGATGCGCTCCGACGCCGGCTGCGTCGTGTGGCTCGCGCTCGAGGAGGCGCCGCCGGACGCGCCGCTCGACGCGATCACCGGCGCGCTCGACGTCGACGGCACCGTCGGGGTGAGCGACCCGCTCGCCGGGCCCGACGGCTTCCGCGCCGCCCACCGCCAGGCGCTCGACGCGCGTCGCGTCGGCGCGCTGCGCGGGTCCCACGCCGTCACCCGCCACGGCGACGTCGCGCTCCTCGCCGTCCTCTGCGCCGACACCGAGCGCGCACGCGCGCTCGTGCAGCGCGAGCTGGGCCCGCTCGCCGAGGACGACGAGGTGATGGAGCGGCTGCGGTCGACCCTCGTCGCCTACCTCGAGTGCGGCGAGAGCCACGTCGGCGCCTCGCAGACGCTCTACGTCCACCAGAAGACCGTCGCGTACCGGATCCGCCAGGCGGAGGGCATCCTCGGCCGTCGCATCTCCGACCGGCGCGTCGAGCTCGAGGCGGCGCTCCTGCTCCACCGCGCCTTCGCGGGCCCCTGACCGCGAGGTGTGTCGGAATGAGCCCGGCGCCCGGGCTCATTCCGACACACCTCGGCGCGCGGCGCCGTCAGGCCGGGATGCGCGGGTAGTCCGGGACGAGCCGGAGGGCCCACGAGGCCGCGGGCTCATGTCGCTCGACCTGCTCGCGCAGGCCGTCGAACCCGTGGAGCATCGCGACGGACGGCGCGATCTGGCAGTCCGCGGCGTTGACGTCCTCGCCGCCGATGACGCCCTCGGCGAGCAGCTCGTCGACGCGGGTGAGGAGGGCGTCGAGCTGCGCCCGGTCGGCCTCGGCCTGCGCCTTCGTGGCGCCGACCTGCCGGGCGAAGACCTGCGCGGCCACGGTGAGCGGGACCGCGGTGACGCGCGGCGCGGGGAACGGGCTCGCCACGTCGGCGAACCAGGCGCGGAGCGCATACGAGTCGCAGAGCGCGCGGCGGATCAGGCGCCGCGGGACCGGCTGGAGCTCCGCCTCACCCCACTCCTCGGCGGCCTCGACATCGGCGCGGGAGGCGGGATCGGCCGGGAAGAGAGGAGGGCCGTCGATCGCCTCGTCGACCGCGCGCGAGATCGCGAGCGTGCCCTGGACCTTGCGGTCGCCGAGCCTCAGCGCGGGGACGGTCTTCGGCTTGAAGCCGCTCAGCGCGAGCATCGGCGGGTGGAGGCCTCCGACGAGCATCTTCTCCTCGTAGGACACCCCCTTGCGATCGAGCATGAGCTTCGCGCTGATGACCGGATGCGACAGCGGAATGCCGTAGAGGGTGATGTCCATGACCCGCGACGCTACCCGACTGGGGGAAGTCGACCCATCTGGACGGATGTCCGGGTTCTCTTCCTGCGATTCGCGGTGCACAGTGCGTCGCCGCACGACAACCCGAACGCGGCTGGGGCGCGTCGATCACAGGAGCAGCTCATGCCGGTCCCACGTGGCGCCTCGGTGCGCCGGGTCTTGCCCATCGCCGTCCTCGCCCTCCTGGCGGTGCTCGTGCACGCCGCGAGCGCCTCGGCGGGCTACACCATCAAGCACGCCGCGGCCGACCCGCGGCCCGATCGCGGGCCGTACCTGCCGGTCTACGACCGGCTCGCCCCGGCCGACCTCGCGTGCCCGACGCCGAGCGGCTCCGCCGGTCGTGCGGCCGCGCCGCTCCCGCACGCCGTCGCCTACGCCGCGCCGCCGCTCTCGAGCAACTACGACGCCGTCACGTCGCTCGCCCCGCCGGACGTCACCCCGGGCCGCATCGTCCCCTTCGAGATCGAGGTCGTCGCGAGCGCTCCCGTCGACGGCGGCCTGCGCATCAACCCGTACTTCGCGACGAAGACGACCGCCGGCTCCGACTTCGGCTACGACCCGGCCTACGGCATCTACTGCGCCTTCATCGACACCGACGACCCCGGGACCGTCGAGTCCGGCGGCGACGCGCGCGTCTCGGCGTTCTCGCACACCATCACCGGCGCGGGCACGAGCAACGAGCAGATCGCCGGGCAGCTCGACATCGCGGGCGTCCAGGCCGGTGACCGCGTCATCGTCGAGGTCTGGGTCGTCCTCTAGCCCGCCGTCCCGGCCGGCGCGAGCGGCAACGTCCCCACCGGCCTGCTCGGAGCGACGCAGCAGCCGAGCGGGACGACGATCAACGTCGGCAACCAGACCGTGCCGCTGCTCCGCGTCGGTCAGATCGGGAGCACCGAGCCGGACCTCGCGATCACGAAGACCGCGAGCCCGTCGACCGCCGCCCCGGGCACCGACGTCACGTTCACGCTCGCCGTGAAGAACAACGGCGCGATCGCCGCCTCGGGCGTCGCGATCACCGACCCGCTGCCGGACGGCGTGTCGTTCGTCTCCGCCGACCCGGGCTGCACGTACGACGGCGGCACCCGCCAGGTGACGTGCCTCGTGCCGACGCTCGCGGCCGACGAGACCGTGACCCGGGAGATCGTCGTGCGCGTGAGCACGTCGTTCACGTTCCCGACGACCTCGCCGCACGACCACCAGATGACCGTGAACCGCGTCGAGCAGGTCCTCGACCTCGCTCCCGCCGAGGAGCAGACGGTCGCGCTCACGTGCCCCGGCGACGCGATCATGACCGACGGGAGCGCCTGGGTGCTGCAGGTGGACCAGGGCACCGGGACGCTCGCCGACGTGAAGGTGCTGACGACGCGGAGCACCGATCTCGACACCTACGAGTTCCGCGTCCGCAACGACAGCCTCGGACGCGCGCAGGTGAGGCTCGTCGGCACGTGCGCGGATCGCGAGCTGACGACCGCGGAAGGCCACTCGCACGAGCTCGTCGTCTCGCCCTCCTCCGGGCCGGCGACGACCCAGACGGTCGCCGCGCCGGGCGCCGGTCGCCACGAGTACACGTTCTCGTGTGACCCCGGCGAGATCCCGGTCGGCCCCGGGTTCACGTACGTCGGCGGCGAGGGACGCCTCGTCACCTGGGACATCGACGAGGACACCGGCACCTGGACCCTCGGCATCGAGACGGCCGGACCGGCCCTCCTCGAGATGTCCGCGCGCTGCCTCGACCGCGAGGCCTCGTTCGCCGAGGGGCACCGGCACGAGCTGTCGTTCACGCACCCGGAGGCGAACGTCGTCGTCCCGCCGACGGCCGACCGCTCGACGGTGTTCAAGCAGTCCTGCGGCGGTGAGGAGAAGGGCATCCTCGCGACGTACCGCCTCGGGCCCGGGCTCATCATCGTCGGCCACGTCCCCGTGCCGGTCGAGCGCGAGTTCCACCTCATGAACCCGACGGCGGCCCCGATCGAGGCGACGGTCGACCTCCTCTGCGTCGCGGTCCGGACCGGGGAGATCGTGCGGTCGGCGACGATCGAGAACACGGCGACGGTGTCGCACGACGGCGTCGACTCGGTGCCCGCCAACGACAGCGACTCCGCGACGATCACCGTGCAGCCCGGCCCGGGCCTCGCGGCGCTGCGGTTCACGTCCCGGCGGACCGACTCCCGTCCGACGGTGCGCTTCCGGCTCACCCGCTCGGCGACCGTCAAGGTCTACGTGCGGCGCCTCGAGGGCCGCAAGGTCATCGCCTCGGCCACGCGACGCGCGCGGCGCGGGACGAACCACGCGGCGCTGTCGCGCCGGCTGAAGCGCGGCAGCTACCGCATCACGGTGATCGCGCGCGACCGCAGCGGCCGTCGCAGCGGCGCGATCCGCCGCGAGTTCCGGGTGCTGCCGGCCCGCCGCTGAGGTCCCCGGGCCCCGCCGCGGGGTGCGTCGGTCCGACGTCGGAGTCCCGGCGCCGGACCGACGCGCCACCCGCGCGCGCGGGGGCGTGTCGGAATGCACCCGGCGTCCGGGCGCATTCCGACACACCTCCCCTCGCGGCGGCCCGTCCGCTGGACCGGGGACGTCAGGCGCGCTGGAGCCGCTCCAGCGCGAGCGAGCGCGGCAGCGGGCCGCCGGTGAGGACGAGCGCGCCCGCGGAGGCCGCGGCGCGCAGCGCGTCGTCGGCGGCGGCGAAGCCGGCCTCGTCGGGGTCCTCCCACAGCGACGGGTCGACGAGCGCGACCTCGGGGGCATCGGCCCCCGACGGCGCCCACGCGGTCGCCACCCGCGGGTAGCCGACCTCGGAGAGGTCCGCGTCGCCCGCGGCGGTCGCGACGAGCACCGCGTCGAGGGAGTGGTGCGCGACGACGCGGACGAGCGGCTTGTGCGCGTCGGCGCCCGGCGCCGCGACGTCCTCGACGACGAGGAGCAGCGTGGCCCCGGCCTCGGCGACCGCCCCGGCGAGATCGGCGAGCGCGTCGGCGGCGGTGTCGGCGATCTCCTCGAGATCGTCCCCGTCGGCGGCGAGCGCCGCGGCGACCGACGACGGCCCTCGCAGCGCGACGGCGATGCCCGGGCCGCCGGGGAAGAGGTCGCGCAGCGTGCCGACGAGCGCGGGCAGCGTGCCCGCCGGCTCGACCTCGCGCAGCGGCGGCGCGTCGTAGAGGGCGTCGACGAGGTCGTCCCCCGTCGCGCCGGCCGCGACGGAGCGCAGCGCCGAGGACTCGGCCTCGCCGCCCCACCCCACGACGATCGTGTCGGGCTTCGCGAGCGCGACGGCCTCGCGGATCGCGTAGGCCCACCGCGTCGGGTCCTCCCGGGCGACGGACGGATCGTCGCCCGAGAGGCGCGCGGCGAGCTCGTCGAGGACGAGAGCGAGCGGCATCAGACCGCGCGTCCCGCCTCTGCCCAGTACTCGTCGCGCAGCGCCCGCTTGAGCACCTTGCCCGCGGGCGACCGCGGCAGCTCGCGGAAGAACACCTTCTTCGGCGCCTTCACCGAGCCGAGCTTCGACTTGCAGAGGGCCTTCACGTCGTCCGGGTCGAGCTCCTCGTGCCCCGGCTTCATCTGGACGACCGCGGTGACGACCTCGCCCCACTGCTCGTCCGGCAGGCCGATGACCGCGACGTCGGCGACGCCGTCCATGGCGTGGACCGTCTGCTCGATCTCCGACGGCCAGACGTTGAAGCCGCCGGTGATGATCATGTCGCGGAGCCGGTCGACGATGTAGACGTAGCCGTCCTCGTCCATGCGGCCGACGTCGCTCGTCCCGTGCCACCCGCCCTTGCGGCGCGTCGACTCGCTCTGCTCGGCGTCCTTGAAGTAGCCGGGCATGACGAGCGAGGAGCGGACGACGATCTCGCCGGTCTCCCCGGGCGGCAGGATCTCGCCGTCCTCGCCCATGATCGCGACGTCGGCGACGAGCGACGGCCGGCCGGCGCTCGCGAGCCTCTCCGGGTGATGGGCGCGCGCCTCCTCGTGGTCCTGCGGCGACATCACCGTGCAGATCATCGGCGACTCCGCCTGGCCGAAGGTCTGCGTCATCACGGGCCCGAAGACGTCCATCGCCTCCTCGAGCTTGCTGACGCTCATCGGCGCGGCGGCGTAGATGAAGTGCCGCAGCGACGAGTAGTCGAACTCGCGGACGTTCTCCTGGGCGAGGAGCGCGTAGATGGCCGTCGGCGGGAGGAACATCCGCGTGACGCGGTGGTGCTCGATCGACCGCAGGAGCTCCTGGGGCTTCACGCCGTCGTGGACGACGATCGTCCCGCCCCGCGCGAAGACGGGGAAGCAGATGGGCCCGGCGGCGTGCGTCATCGGCGCCGCCATCGCCATCACCGGCGGCGACTCCGGCTCGGGCATGTGCCCCGCGAAGCCGAGGTTCATGAGCTCGGCCATGAGGTGCGTGATCTGCACCGCCTTCGAGCGCCCGGTCGTCCCGCCCGTCGGGAAGAGGATCGCCGGGGCCTGCGGGTCGTGCGGCGGCAGCGGGACGCGGGTGCCCTCCGGCGCCATCCAGTCCTCGAGGATCGGGTCCCCGTCGTGGCCGCCCTCGAGGAGCGCGACACCGAGCCGGATCTGCGGGAGCGCCGACCGGATCTCCTGCACCATGTCGTTGAGCGACGGGTGGTAGAAGAGCACCTCGCACTCGGTGAGCTCGAGCAGCGCGATGAGGTCCTTCGGGACCGCCCGCGTGTTGAGCGGCACCCACGACGCGTCCGCCCGGAGCGCGCCGAGGATGCACACGAACGCCATCGGCGCGTTCGGCGAGAGGACCCCCACCTTGCCGCCCTTGCCGATGCCCGCCTCGGCGAGCGAGGCCGCGATGCGGTGCGAGGCGTCCTGCACCTCGCGGTACGTCATCGTCTCCGCGTCGTCGGCGGTGATGAAGCAGAGCCCGTCGGGCGAGAACCGCACGCCCCGGTCGAAGGTGTCGATGAGGTGCATGCCTCAGTCTCCTGTATAGGACACGACGTCCTCCACGGGCCGGCGCACGACCGGCCCGAAGTGGCCTTGTGGCCACCCGACAGGGACGATCGCGTAGATCTTCGTCCGCCGCGAGAGCCCGAGCGCACGGCGCCACTCGGGCTCGTAGAGCGTGTGCCACGTCGTGAGGCACGCCGCGAGCCCGTTCGCCCGCGCCGCGAGGAGGAGGTTCTCCACCGACGGGTAGATCGACGCGCACTCCCCCGTGCGGAAGAACCGCGGCAGGTTCGGGAGCATCTTCAGCGTCTGCACCGGCCCGACCGCGAAGCAGCCGGCGAGCGTGTGTCGCAGCCCCTTGATCATCCGGGCGAGGACCTTGCCCGTGAAGTCGTAGGTGAAGACGACGAGCGCCGGCGTCTCGTCGAAGTGCTCGGCCTGGTGGCGCAGGGCGTCGTGGACCTTCGTCCACTTCTCCTGCGTCGTGTGCTCGGGCGGCAGCGGCTCCTGCGCGGCGGAGTAGAACTTCTGCGTCCGCCGCCAGATCTTGCCGCACTTCGCCATCGTCTCGCGGTCGTCGACGATGACGAAGCCGTACTCCTGGGTGTTGCCGCCGCTCGGCGCCCACGTCGCCGCCTCGACGAGCTTCAGCAGCAGCTCGCGGGGAACCGGCTCGGGCTTCAGCTTGCGCATCGCCCGCATCGTCGACATGACCTCCTCGAGCGAGGCGTCGGCGCCGACGGCGACACCGTGGCGCTCGGCGGCCGCCTGGGCCGCCGGGTGGACCTCCGCCGCGGTGCTCATGCCGTCTCCCCCTCCTCGTCCCACGCCCAGCCGCCGAGGAACTCGACGCCCTCCGGCGGCGTGTCCCGCCGCCACTTGGCGACGAACTCGTCGTACGGGAGGCTGCGCTCGATCCGGGCCTTGCGCTCGGCCTTGCGGGCCTCGTCCGTCGCCGCCCAGTCGACGAGCAGCGCGTCGTGGTCGTAGACGACCTTGTAGACGTTCTCCGCGCGCCAGTGGGAGATGCGCGACTCACGGAGGTCGCGCATGACGAGCTCGGGGTCGCGCTCGAGGACGTCGCCGTAGCCGCCGCCCCCGCCGACCTGCAGGATCCACATGTCGCCCGGCACGTTGAGGTCGGCCGACTGCGTGCAGCGCTTCGACTCGACCGTGCCCGGCAGGCCGCCCTCGTTGTGGAGCTCGTGCGCCGTGTACGGGACGTCGGCCCCGTTCTCCTTCAGCGCCTTGACGACCTCCTCCGACGAGGAGCCCTTGAACACCGTGAGGGGGTTCGCGCCCGAGCCGTAGCCGCCGAACAGGCCCGGCGTCGTCGGGAACTTCGAGCCCGTCCCCATGCACCCGTAGAAGAACTCGGGGACGCCCCACACCATGTACATGCACTCGACGCTCGAGCCGCCGCGGTGGCGGCCGGGGCCGTGGTTGTCGACCGTGAGCCGGCGGCCGAGCGTGAGGACCGGCAGCTCCGTCTCGCGGTCCTCGATCTCGCCGTAGTCGGCCATCGACGCGAAGAACGGCGCGCACGCGTGCTCGCCGTCGCGGTCGGCGTGCGCGCCGCCGCCCATCGAGTTGATGTCGATCATGAGGTTCGCGACCGGCGAGCCCCACTGGTTGAGGCCGCCGTAGTAGAGCGACTGCGTCATGCCGTACCACGGCGCGATGACCTCGATGTCGCCCGGCCGGTTGAAGGCCATCTTCGACATCGCCTGGTGCATCGTCGTCTGCCACGCGCAGGCGCCGATCATGCCGAGGCCGTTGGGGACCTCGCCCTCCGCGTTGGCGACCGTGCCGTCCTCGAACTCGAAGTCGAGCGCGGCGACGTAGCCGGCGTTGCGCGGCAGGTCGCTCCAGAAGAACATCTGGAGGTTGTTCATGAAGAGCGCGCGCGAGAACGTCGGCGCGGTGTTGATCGCCCGGTCGGGGATCATCGGCGCGTTGCCGATCGACCGGCAGATGATCTTCGTGCCGCGCTTCTCGACCTCGAGGCCGAACCGCAGGAGGCGGTCCTCGAGCAGCGTCGTGTCGACGAAGTGGTTCGCGCGGTAGATGCCGTCGGGCAGCTCGCTGAACCGCCGGCGGACCTCGGACTCGGTGTTCTCGAGCGCGCCGCGCAGGACCGAGACGACGAGGTCGCGGCCCTTCTCCTTCACGAGCTCCATCACCTGCGACTCGATGCGCATGCAGGCCGAGAGCTTCGCCCGCATGTCGATGAGCTGCATGAGCGGGTCGCGGACGTTGTTCTGCATGAGGTTCACGACGTCGCGACGGAACGTGTAGTTCTCGGCGACCTTGATCGGGCTGATCTTCAGCCCCTCGTCGTAGACGCTCATCGCCGAGGCGGACAGGCCGCCCGGCTCGGTCGCGCCGTTCTCGCCCTCGTGGATCGTCGAGCCCGCCCATCCGATGAGGACGTCCCCGACGAAGATCGGGATCCACATCGTCTGGTCGGCGTTGTGGACGCCGCCGTAGCGCGCGTCGTTGTGGTAGTAGACGTCGCCCGGCCGGACGCCGACCGTCGGCTCGCCCTGCCACTGCTTGACGATGTGCTTCAGCGGCGCCGAGGCGCAGGCGCTGAAGACGACGACGCCCGACGAGGACGCGAGGGCGAGGTCGCCGCTCGCGCTGTAGAGCCCGGTCGTGAGGTCGCCCCACTTCGCACCCGGCGCGGCGCCGGTCTGCTCGAGCATCTCCTTCGCCGACTCGAGGATGATCTCGAGTCGGTTCTGGGCGATCGTCGCGTCCACCTGGTCGACCCCGGAGCGCAGCGCCTCCTCCTCGAGCGGCGTGCGCGGCGAGAGGGCGTTGCCGCCCATGATCTCCGCGTCCGGCCCGTACATGACGGGGCGGGCGTGGAGGAGCTCCGAGAAGAAGCTCTCCGCGTCGATGTCGCGGACCTGCTGCTCCTCGGCGGAGCGGATGGCGGTCTCGGGCGGGTTCATGACGTCTCCTCCTGGTCCTTGCTCAGCATGAGAAAGGCGTGCTCGTTCATTCGCGCCGTCCACCCGGGGTTGACGACGACCGTGGTGTCGCGTCCCTCGAGGACGGCGGGGCCGTCGACGGCGTCACCGTCGCCGAGGGCGTCGTAGTCGTAGATCGGCGTGTCGACGAAGTCGAGGCCGGCCCACCAGCAGGGACGGCTGCCCTTGCGGGCGCCCTCCGCGCCGCCCTCGGACGGGCCGAGGGTCGGCGGCTCCCAGTGCGCCCGCGGCACGGAGGCCCGCAGCCGCAGCGTCTCGATCGAGACGCCGACCTCGCTCGTGAGGGCGAAGTCGCCGAAGCGGTCCGCGTACTCCTCGAAGTAGGCCTGGAGCACGGCGGCGAGGTCCTTCTTGTCCTCGATCCGCAGCACCGGGCTCTTGATCGTCGTCACGTAGAGCTGACCGCCGGACCGCAGGTCGAGCTCGAGCGAGTACTCGATCTCGTCGGCCCCGTGGCCCTCGTCGGCGAAGTCCGCCTCGGCCTGCGTCGAGAACTCGTCGAGGATCGCGTTGATCTGGTCGAAGCCCTCGAAGACGGTGCCGAAGAGCGGGTTGTAGAGCGCGAAGTGCTCCGAGCGCTCGTAGATGTGCAGGAGGTCGAGGCCGGCCGCGCCCGACGCCGAGAAGACCGGCGAGTGCGGCGGGACGACGACGCGCGGGATCTGCAGCACCTCGGCGTAGCCGCACGCGTGGAGCGGGCCGCCTCCGCCGAAGCTGAAGATCGTGAAGTCGCGGGGGTCGTACCCCTTGAGGACGACCTCCTTGAAGATCGCGTCGCCCATGTTGCTGTCGACGACCTGGCGGATCGCGGCGGCGGCCTCGGTGACCGAGACCCCCATCGGCCGCGCGACGCGTCGGTCGATCGCCCGCTCCGCGCGCTTGACGTCGAGCGCGAGCTCGCCGCCGTGGTAGTGGTCGGGGTTGAGGTACCCGAGGACGACGTTCGCGTCGGTCGTCGTCGGCTCCGTCCCGCCCGCTCCGTAGCACGCCGGGCCCGGGGTCGAGCCCGCCGACCGCGGCCCGACCTGGACGCCCTTGTACTCGTCGTAGCTCGCGATCGAGCCGCCGCCGGCGCCGACGGTCTTGAGGTCCATCATCGGCATCTGGACGAGCCAGCGGTCGATGACCGGGTTGAACTCGTAGAAGCGGACCGAGCCCTTCACGACGACGCCGATGTCGAACGAGGTCCCGCCCATGTCGGACGTGACGACCTTGTCGAAGTCGAACGCGTCGGCCATGTGCCGCGACCCGAAGAGGCCGGCGACGGGACCCGCGTGGATCGTCTTCAGCGGCGTCGTGCGGGCGAGGCCGCCCATGCCGCCCGAGTTGTGGACGAGGACGAGCGACCCGCGGTAGCCGCGGCTGCGCAGCTCGTCGCGCAGCTCGCTCATCTTGTCGCCCGTGTACTGGTGGAGGTAGGCGTCGAGGATCGACGTCGACGTCCGCACGTACTCGCCGGAGCGCTTGGAGACCTCGTGGGAGAGGATGACCGGGAAGCGCCCGAGGTACGCGCCGGGGAACTCCTCCTCGACGACGCGACGGACGAGCAGCTCGTGGTCGGGGTTCTTGAACGCCCACAGGAACGAGACGACGAACCCGCGCGCGCCGCGGTCGACGAGATCGAGGACGCGGTCGCGGACCTCGTCCTCGTCGAGCGGCATGACGACCTCGCCGTTGCAGTCGACGCGCTCGCGCAGGCCGACGATCATGTCGCGCGGGACGAGCGGCTCGGGCCGCTGGGCCTTCGCGAGGTTGCGGTTCTCCTGGATCGAGAGGCCCTCGCCGTAGCCGCGGCAGCGCGACACGGGGACGACGTCCTCGAAGCCCATCGTCGTGAGGAGCCCGAGACGCGGGCCCGTGCGCTCGATGAGCGCATTCGTCCCGAGCGTCGTCGCGTAGCGGATCGAGCTCGTGCGCTCGAGGAGCTCCTCGGGCGACGTCGCGAACGACGACGCGAGGTCGCCGACCGCGGTCATGAAGCCCTGGGCGAGGTCGTGGTGGGTCGTGAGCGCCTTCGCGCTCGCGATCTCACCGTCGGCCGTCGCGAAGCAGTCGGTGAACGTGCCACCGATGTCGACGTTGATCTCCATCACGCCTCCGTCCCGTCGTCGTTCGTCTGCGCCGCGGCCTGCTCGCGCTCGCGGCGCTCCTTCAGCCAGTCGACGTCGATCTCGATGTCCCGTGCCAGGGGGTGCCCCGGAGGCAGGTACTCCGCCTCGACCTGGGTGCCGCAGCCCGGGCAGCAGTACTCGACGATCCGGCACCACTCGGGGTCCGGCGCGTAGGAGTACTCCTTGTCGATCTTCGCCTCGTAGACCTCGCGCGGGTCGCGGTCGTGCAGCAGCAGGCCGCGCTTGTAGTTCTCGCGCGCCGGCCCGATGTCGTGGTCGCAGACCCGGCAGTGCCAGCGCTCCGCGTCGAGGTCGATCTCGAGGTACTCGGTGATGGGCTCGCGGCCCGTCGTCGTGCTCATGTCTCTCTCCTCCGGCTCAGCGCTCGTCGCGCAGTCGGCCGTTGCCGTACTCGTCGATCTCGAAGGTCCAGCCCGGCGAGACGGCGATCGTCGTGTCGCCGGCCTCGACGACCGCCGGCCCCTCGATGCGCACGCCCGGCGTGAGCGACGAGAGCTCGTGGATCGCGGTCGCGAGCGCGCCGTGGTCCGGCCAGCGGACCTCGCGGCTCGTCGCCTGCGGCGCGGTCGCCCCGTTCGGCGAGGCCTTCGTGAACGTGTGGTGGGCGAGCCGCGCGAGCGCGGTCACCTGGAGGCGCTCGGCGTCGTGCCGGCGCACCTCGGAGACGTCGATCTCGACATCGTCCGGCGAGAAGCCCTCACCGCGCATGTCCCGCATCGCCCGCGCCCGCAGGCGGTCCTCGACGCCCTCGCCGGGCGCCTCCGCGTAGACGTGCGTGACGTCGGCGGACTGCGCGCCGAACGCGGAGAAGACCGCGCTGAACGGGAGCGTGATGACGTCCTTGATGCCGATCCGCTCGGCGACGCCCGTCGCGTGCGTCGGGCCCGCCCCGCCGTAGGCGAGCAGCGTCGTCCCCGCGGGGTCGACGCCCCGCTTGCCCATCTCCTCGGCGATGCGGTCGCCCATGTTCGCGTGCAGGCGGGCGCGGACCGCCTCGGCGGCCTCCTCCGGGGAGCCCGCCCCGAGCGTGTCGAGCGCCGAGCGCGCCTTGTCGCCGTCGAGCGCCATCGCGCCGCCGAGGAAGCCGGCGGGGTCGATGATCCCGAGGACGACGTCGGCGTCGGTGACGGTCGGGGCGGTCCCGCCGAGGCCGAAGCACGCCGGTCCCGGCCGGGCGCCCGCGCTCTGCGGGCCGACCTCGATCGTGCCGTCCTCGAGGCGGTGGGCGATCGAGCCGCCGCCGGCGCCGAGGACGTGGAGGTCCGGCATCGGGAACGAGAGCTCGATGCCCTCGACCGTGCCGTGCTCCTGCATCGGCGCCGTGCCGTCGGTGAGGAAGCCGACGTCGAGCGACGTGCCGCCGACGTCGAAGGTGACGAGCGAGTCGATGCCGTAGAGGTCCGCGAGGATCTCCGCGCCCATGAGGCCGGCCGTCGGGCCGGAGTTGTACGTCTTGCCGGCGATCGTCTTCGCGACGCGGGCGCAGCCGCCGTCGTTGTGGACGACGAGGAGGGGCGCGCGGTAGCCCTGGGACCGCAGCCAGTCCTCGCAGCGGTGCAGGTAGCGAGCGACCTCCGGGTGGAGGTAGGCGTTGAAGAGCGCGGTCGCCGTGCGACGCCTGTCCTCGGGGTCGTCGTCGACCTCGTGGGAGAGGAGGAGCGGCACCGCGTCGAGGCAGTGCTTCGGGTAGTGGCGCTCGAAGCCGGCGCGGACCTCGCGCTCGTCCTCGACGCCGCCGCCCGGGAGCGAGCAGACGAGCGCGCGCGCCGAGCGGTTGAGGAGCTCCTTCGTCGCCGACACGAGGTCGGCGTCGCCGATCCCGGTCGCCGCGATCATGTCCTCGTCCACGAACGTGCCGCGCGCGCCGTCGGCGGAGTCGGCCTCGGCGCCGGGGGCCACGAGGAGCCCGAGACGCGGGCCCGTCCTCTGGATGACGGTGTTCGTGCCGACGGTCGTCGCGTAGCGGACGCAGCGCGTCTCGCGCAGCAGCGTGGGGACGTCGAGGCCGAGCTCGTCGGCGGCCTTCTCGACGACCTCGCGGAAGCAGACGGCGAGGTCGTGCGGCGTCGTGGGGACCTTCACCGCCCGCGGCTCTCCGTCTCGGACGACGAAGGCGTCGGTGAACGTGCCACCGGTGTCGATGTCGATGGTCGTGCCCTTCACGGGCCTCTCCTCTCTTGCGGACTGCCATCGCCCTCCTGCGGCGATGTGCGAGGACGACCGTAGGCCGAGAGAGGCGCCCGGCGCTCGGGAAGGCCGGCCAGTCGCGGAGGGCGCCGTTGTGGAGGTGCCACAACCGCCCTCCGACCTGACGTTCCTCACGCCTGGCGTGAGGAACGTCAGGAGGAGGAGAGGGGGTCAGCGCACGCTGACGCCGAGGGCGTCCTCGAGCGCGGGGATCGTCTCCTCCGCGCTCGTGTGGAGGATCGTGTGGACGCCCATCGCGCGGGGCGGCTTGAGGTTGCCGCCGATGTCGTCGACGAACACGATCTCCTGCGCCGGCATCGCCATGCGCGCGATCGCGATCTCGTAGATGCGCGGGTCGGGCTTGCGCACGCCCTCCTCGCCGCTGATGACGAGGACGTCGAAGAGCACGTCGAACCGCGAGCGGTCGTAGGTGTTCTCGCTCCACGAGTTCGACAGGAGCCCGGTCCGCACGCCGGCCGCCCGGAAGCGCTCGACCGCGCCCATCATCGCCTCGTCGGGACCCATCCGCGAGAAGAGGCGCAGCGCGAGCCCCTCGTGCTCGCCGACGCCGAGGACGGCGGCGAACCGCTCCTCGAAGGCGGGGATGTCGCACCGGCCGCACTCGAGGTCGTCGAGGGCGGCGCGCGCCTCCGGGTCGGTCCGGAACGCCGTCTTCACCGTCCCGACCGGAAGGCCCTCCGCCTCGTCGAACGCGTCGAACGAGGCGAAGAGGCTCGTCGTCATGACGCCGCCCCAGTCGACGAGGAGCCCGCGGCGCTCAGAGCTTCCCATGGAGCGCGACCTCCTCGGCCCGCCGGGCGAGCTCGACGACGCCGTCGCCGAAGCTCTTGAGGAACTCGTTGTCCGTCGCACCCGACACCGCGCGCTTGTAGTTGCCCTCCATGAAGACGATCGCCTTCCACAGCGCGAGCGCCGTGTACCAGCGGATGTCCGTCATCGCGCGGCCGCTGCGCTCCTCGTAGCGCGCGACGAGCTCGGCGCGCGTCGGGAAGCCCTCGGCACGCGTCACCCGGTTGAGGTCGAACATCCCGCCCTCGGGGTCGGAGGCCTCCGTCCACATCATGTTGAGGTAGCCGACGTCCGCGAGCGGATCGCCGATCGTCGACATCTCCCAGTCGAAGATCGCGGTGACGATGGGCTCCCGCGGGTCGATCATCACGTTGCCGAGCCGGTAGTCGCCGTGGACGATCGTCGCCGCCGACTGCTCCGGCATGTTGTCCCGCAGCCAGCCCCCGACGTGCTCGACCTCCGGGATCTCGCGGGTCTTGTTGTGCTCCCACAGGCCGACGAAGCGCTTGAGCTGGCGCTCGAGATAGCCGCTCGGCTTGCCGAAGTCGCCGAGGCCGACGGCCTGCGGGTCGACGGCGTGCAGCTCGACGAGCGCGTCGACGAGCGAGTGCGCGATCGCGCGGCGCGACGCGGGGTGGTCGAAGACCTCGGGCACCGTGTCGGTGATGACGTGCCCCTCGACCTTCTCCATGACGTAGAAGTGGACGCCGATGACGTCCGTCCGCTCGCAGACGGCGAGGATCCGCGGGGAGGGGACGGGCGTCGGCTCGATCGCGCTCAGCACCCGCGCCTCGCGCATCATGTCGTGCGCGCTCGGCGGGAGCGGTCCGCGCGGCGGCCGGCGCAGGATGAACTCGTCGCCGCCGCGCCGAAGAGCGAACGTGTGGTTCGAGTGGCCCTCCCCGATCGGCTCGACATCGATCTCCCGCACGCCCGCCCCGAGGCCGTGCTCGTCGAGGAACGCGCGCAGCGGCTCGAGGACGAGGAGCGGCTCGCGCTCGGCTCCCTCGGCCTCGGCGAAGGTCTCGACGACGTCGTCGTCCGCGAGCTTGACCGACGGCATCAGAACAGGTCTCCCGTCGCCTTCTTCGTGGACTCGCCCTTCATCGCGAGCTTGAGGCACTCGCGGGCGATCGTCATGCGGTGGACCTCGCTCGCGCCGTCGTAGATGCGCGCCGCGCGGGCGTCGGTGTACCAGCCCGCGATCGGGAGCTCCATCGCGATCCCGGCCGCGCCGTGGATCTGGACGGCGCGGTCGGCGACCCGCCCGAAGGCCTCGCTCACGAACGTCTTCACCATCGCGATCTCCTGGCGGTGCGGGAGGCCGTTCTCGACCTTCCACGCGGCGTGGAGGACCATGAGCCGCGAGGCGTAGAGGTCCATCGCGCTGTCGGCGATCATGAACTGGAGGCCCTGCTGGCGCGCGAGCTCCTTGCCGAACGCCTTGCGCTCGAGGAGGCGCTGCGAGGTGAGGTCGAGCGCGCGCTGCGCGACGCCGATCCAGCGCATCGCGTGGGCCAGGCGGCCGCCGGCGAGGCGCTTCTGCGCGATGACGAAGCCCTCGCCCTCGTTGCCGAGGAGGTTCCCCACCGGGACGCGGACGTCGGTCATCCGGATGTAGGGGTGCCCGCCGACGAGGTGCGCGCCCATCCACTCCGGGTCGTCCTCGACCTCCCAGCCGGGTGTGTCGGTCGGGACGAGGATGAGCGAGTAGTTGCGGTGGCCGGCGCTCTCGTCCGTCCCGGTCTTCGCGACGACGATCGCGATGGACGCGCCGATCGCGCCCGTGATGCACCACTTGCGCCCGTTGATGACCCACTCGTCCCCGTCCCGGACCGCGGTCGTCTCGAGGTTCGTCGGGTCGGAGGAGGCGACGTCCGGCTCGGTCATCGCGAAGCACGAGCGGATCTCGCCCGCGGCGAGGGGGCGCAGCCAGCGCTCCTTCTGCTCCTCGTTCCCGGCGATGAGGAAGGTGTGCATGTTCCCCTCGTCGGGGGCCATCGCGTTGAGGCCGAGCGACGCGAGGCCGCTCACCCCGCACTCCTGCGAGACGAGCGACATCGCGAGGACGCCGAGCCCGAGGCCGCCGTACTCCTCCGGGAGGTGAGGGGTGTAGATGCCGCGCTCGCGCGCGCGGTCGCGGAGGCGCTCGACGACGTGCCAGCTCTTCAGCACGTCGGTGACGTCCTCGATCTCGGACTCCGCGGGGAGGACGTCCTCCTCGATGTAGGTGCGCACGCGCTGCAGGACGTCCTCGACGTCGGGCGGGACCCGGAAGTCGATCGTCCCGACGGAGCCGGTGGGGGTGGTGGTCGTCATCGCGAGAGGAGGCCTTCCATGAGGGATCGGAACTTCGCTACCCAGCGCTGCTGGGTCGCCTGTGAGTCGAAGGTGTGGACGAGGAGTCCGTGGAGAGCGGCGTTCACGGTGAGCCCGACGGCTTCCGCGTCGACCGACGAGGCGATGGACCCGTCCTCCTGACCGGCGCGGACGAGGCCGATCATGTACTCGCGCTGGCGGTCCTGCACGCGGCGCGCGATCCCGGCGAGCTGCGGCGAGCGCGTCGCCGCCTCGACGTGGAGATGCAGGAGGAGCGAGTAGAAGGGCGTCCGCGAGGTGTAGAGGCGCGTGCTCTCGTCGATGAGGCGGAAGAGGCGCGTGCGGCCGTCGCCCTCGCTCGAGGCGGCGATCACCTGGTCGGCGTGACGGCGGATCGCCTCGCGGTAGACGGCCTCGACGAGACCGTCCTTGGAGCCGAAGTGGTGGTAGAGGGCGCCCTTCGTCACTCCGGCGTCGGCGGCGATGACGTCGAAGCGCGCGCCGAGCCCGTCGGCGGCGAAGCGCTCGATCGCGGCGTCGACGAGCCGCTCGCGCGTCGCCCGAGCGGAGCGGGCTCTCGGAGTCGAGGCGGCGGGCGAACTCACATACCCAAGGGTATGCGAAGTGGCCATGCCCCGTCAACCGCCGGCCACCCCCTCGGAGGGGGTTCTCGCGTCGGCTAGGCTCCCCGCGAGATGCCGCGTCAGCTCTGGCTGCTTCGTCACGGCGAGGCCGAACCGCACGGCGTCCGCCCCGACGCGGAGCGCCGGCTCACTCCCCGTGGTCAGGAGCAGGCGCGCCTCGCCGGCGAGGCGATGGCCGCCCTCGAGCTCGAGCCTGCGCTCGCCTTCACGAGCCCCAAGGTCCGGGCGCGCGAGACGGCCGACGGCGCCTGCGCCGTGCTCGGCGTCGAGCCGGTCGTCCACGACGCGATCGTCGGGCTCGACGCCGGCGAGGCCCTCGCGCTCGCCGCGGCGGTCGGGGACCGCGATCGCATCCTCCTCGTCGGCCACGAGCCCGACCTCTCGCAGCTCGTCCACGACCTCACCGGCGCGCGCATCGACATGAAGAAGGGCGGCATCGCCGTCATCCGCCTCGAGTCGTCGCGGGGTGAGCTCGCCGTCCTCCTGAGGCCGCGCGAGATCCGCGCGATCGCCGGCGCGAGCGATGCCTGAGCTGCCCGAGGTCGAGATCACCGCGCGGCTCCTCGGGGCGGAGCTCGCCGGCGCGCGCATCGAGTCCACGATGGCGCCGGGCCTCAACACGCTGAAGACGTTCGACCCGCCGCTCCACGCGCTCGACGGCGGGGCGATCCGAGGCCTGCGGCGGATCGGCAAGCACCTCGTCGTCGACGTCGAGACCGGGGCGCACGGCGACCTCGCGGTCCTCGTCCACCTCATGTCGGCGGGCCGGCTGCAGCTCTTCGACAAGCGCGCCGGGATGCGCGACCGCACGTCGCGGCTCCTCCTGCGCCTCGAGGGCGGTCGCGAGCTGCGCCTCCGTGAGTTCGGCACGCGCCAGTCCGCCTGGGCGAAGGTCCTCCCCGCGGACGCGGTCGGAGCCGACGAGGCGATCGCGACGCTCGGCCCCGAGGCGTGGCCCGACCCGCCGGAGGACCTCGCGACGATCCTCGCGCCGCAGGGCGCGAGGCCGATCCAGGCGGTCCTGCGCGACCAGCGGGTCATCGCGGGCATCGGGCGCTCGTGGGTCGACGAGATCCTGTGGGAGGCCCGCCTCTCCCCGTTCGCGCGCGCGAAGGACGTCACCGGCGAGCAGGCGGCCGCGCTGCGCGAGGCGATCGTCGACCGTCTCGGCGCCGCGCTCGCCACGTACGAGGAGTCCCTCTCGCTCCCGCTGCCGGACAAGCTCCCCCTCCCGCTCCTCGTCCACCGCCGTCACGGCGAGCCGTGCCCGCGCTGCGGCACGACGATCGAGGCGATCCACTACGAGGAGCAGGTCCTCTGCTACTGCCCGCAGTGCCAGACCGGGGGGCGCGTCCTCAAGGACCGCCGCCTGTCGCGCCTGCTGAAGTGAGGTGCCGGCCGGCGACCCGACGAGGTGTGACGGATGAACCTCGGAATCCGGTGTTCATCCGTCGCACCTCGCTGGCCATCGCAGTCGTTGCCGTCACCCCAAAGCCGACACGCCGGGGTGCACGACGCAGTAGTCGCTCAGACGCGCGTCACGAGCCTGCCGGCGGAGCGATGTCGAGCTGCCGGCAGATGCCGCGCGCGGTGGGGGTCTTGATCTCACGATGTCGCGGCACCGTCGTCCGGCGACCCGTCGCAGGGTTCTCCCACATCTCGTGCTTGGCGCCCTCGCGGACGAGTCGGCACCCCTGGGCGGTCAGGTGGCGATCGAGATCACGCTTCTTCACGCAGCGACTTCGACGGACTCGACGACCGCCCACCCCGGGGTCGGCAACGGCTCTCCGCGCTCCCGGCGGTCGGCGAGGACGAGCTCGATCGCGTCACGGACCATCGCGCGCGCGTCATCGAGGTCGGCACCCTGCGTCTGCACCTCGGGCAGCTCGGGCACGTGAGCGTAGACCGACCCGTCTCCAGCCGCCTCGAACACCACGCTGAAGGTCAATGCGCCCATGCGGACACGGTACAACGCCCGCACGTCGCTGCGAAGATGACCGCATGCTCGAACCCGGCACCCCCGCCCCCGACTTCACCCTCCCCGACCAGGACGGCGAGGACGTCTCGCTCTCCGGCCTCAAGGGCCGGACGGTCGTCCTCTATTTTTATCCGAAGGCCGACACGCCGGGGTGCACGACGCAGGCCTGCAGCATCCGCGACAACTGGGACGAGTACACCTCGCGCGACGTCGTCGTGCTCGGCGTCTCGCCCGACCCCGTCGACAAGGTGAAGAAGTTCCACGAGAAGCAGTCGCTGCCGTTCACGCTCCTCGCCGACGAGGATCACGCGGTCTGCGACCTCTACGGCACCTGGGTCGAGAAGTCGATGTACGGCAAGACGTACTGGGGCGCGCAGCGCGCGACGTTCATCATCGACCCGGACGGCACGATCGCGCACGTCTTCCCGAAGGTGCAGCCGAAGAAGCACGACGACCTCGTGCTGAAGGCGCTCGGGGCGCCCGCCTAGCGCGCAACGTCGATCCAGGCGCCGGCGTCGCGGGAGGCGTAGGCGGCCTCGAGCACGGCGGTCGTCGCCGCCGCGTCGTCGGCGTCGACGAGCGGGAGCGCCGGCTCGCGGCCGCAGACCGCGTCGAGGAAGAGCGTGAAGGCGTGAGGGGCGTCGGGCGGGAGGTCCGTCACCTCTTCGCCCGCGTCGTCCTCCCCTGGCCGGCCGCCCGCCCGGTGCAGCCGCCGGCCGGCGACCCAGGCGTGACCCTCGGTGCCCCAGGCCTCGACCTCGACCGGGTCGCCGCCCTCGACCCAGCCGGCCCCGACCGTGGCGAGCACGCCATCGTCGAGGACGAGGAGCGCCTCACCCGTCTCGTCGACGCTCCCGAGTCGGCCGTCGACCCCGGCGCGGGTCGCGAGGACGACGCGCTGCACCTCGCGACCGCTCAGCCAGCGCAGGAGGTCGACGGCGTGTGCGCCCTCGTCGCCCCACGCGCCGACGCCGGACCGCGCGGGGTCGGCCATCCACGCGGCGTCGTCGAGCCAGCCGAGGAGCACCGAAGGATTCGCGTTGTGCACGCGCACGCGGGTGAGGCGCCCGAGCGCACCGCCGCGGACGAGGTCGCGCAGCACGCGGTGCCGCGGATCGCCGCGCAGGAAGTAGCCGGTCTGGAAGGTGACGCCGGCCGCGCGGACGGCGTCGGCGATCGCACGCGCGTCCGCGCCGGTCACTCCCACCGGCTTCTCCACGAACACGGCCTTGCCGGCCTGCGCGGCGGCGACGGCGAGGTCGCGGTGGCGCACGGTCTCTGACGTGACCATCACCGCGTCGACGCCCGGATCGCCGAGCGCGTCGCCGGGTGCCGAGAGCACGGCGGTCCCGGCGCGCTCGGCCGCCGCACGCGCCCGCGCGGCGTCGTGGTCGTGGACGCCCGCGAGCTCGATCCCTCCGTGGTCGCCGAGCAGGTCGAGGAACTCCGGCGTGTGGACGTGCGCGGCGCCGAGGACGGCGAGGGACGGCATGTCGGGGCGCTACCCGGGCGCCGGACGCGCCCTACGCCGGCACGCCGGACGCGCCGACCGCCGGCGTCGTCGGCGCGGGCGGCGCGGCGCCCTTGGGGAGGAGCCGGGCGAGAAGGGCCGCCCCGAGGACGAACACCACCGACGCCCACAGGCACGCCTCGAGCCCGCCCCACACGTAGAGCGCCCCGGAGAGGACCGTCCCCGCGAGCCGTCCACCCGCGTTCGCCATGTAGTAGAAGCCGACGTTCATCGACACGCGGTCGTTCTCGGCGTAGGCGAGGATGAGATACGAGTGCACCGCCGAGTTCGCGGCGAAGACGATCCCGAAGACGATGAGGCCTCCGACGAGGACGACCGTCGGATCGACCGACGTCGCGAGGGCGATCGCGATGCCCGCCGGGAACGCCGCGAGGAGGAACGCGAGCCACGTCGCCGTCCCCCCGTCGGGGTTCGCCCCCTCGCCCCGCCCGCGGATGAAGCGCGGCGCCGAGGCCTGGACGATCCCGTACCCGATGACCCACACGGCGAGGAACGTCCCGACCTGCCAGAACGTCCAGCCGAGCTCGGCGCGCAGGTAGACGGGGACGCCGACGACGAACCACACGTCGCGGCTCGCGAACAGGAAGACCCGCGCGCCGGCGAGGACGTTCACCGCGCGGCTCTGGGAGAACATCTGGCGGAAGCGCGCCCCGGCCGTCGGGCTGCCGAGGTCCCCGCGCATGAGCGCGAGCGTCCCCACGAGCGCCGAGGCGACGAGGCCGGCGAGGATCCCGAGCGCGGTCTGGAAGCCGACCGTCGAGAGCAGCACGCCGCCGACGAAGAAGCCGACGCCCTTCAGCGCGTTCTTCGAGCCGGTGAGGACGGCGACCCACGTGTAGAGGGCGCCCGGCGCGTCCTTCGGGACGACGAGCTTCACCGCGCTCTTCGAGCTCATCTTCGTGAGGTCCTTCGCGATGCCCGAGAGGGCCTGAGCGACCATGACGTAGGCGACGACGAGGAGGTCCTCGGGCGCGAGCGCGAGCATCCCGAGCGCCGTGATCTGGGTCGCGAGCCCGGCGAGGAGCGTCACCTTGAGGCCGAGCCGCGCGGCGACGTAGCCGCCGACGAGGTTCGTGACGATCCCGAAGATCTCGTAGAAGAGGAAGAGGGACGCGACCTCGAACGGGCTGTAGCCCAGCTCGTAGAAGTAGAAGAGGACGAGGACGCGGATCGCCCCGTCGGCGATCGTGTCCGCCCAGTAGGCGCCGGTGACGACGGCGTAGTTGCGCAGGTCGCCCCGCCGCGCCGTCGCCTCCATCAGCCCGCGCCCACCGCGAGGGACCGCCCGACCGACTCGGCGAGCTCGACGAGGCGGTTCGCGTAGCCCCACTCGTTGTCGTACCAGGCGAGGACCTTCACCTGCGTCGAGTCGGTGACCATCGTCGAGGGGGCGTCGACGATCGCCGACCGCGGGTCGTCGGTGTAGTCGACGGAGACGAGCGGGCGGGTCTCGTAGCCGAGGATGCCCGCGAGCGGGCCCTCCGCCGCGTCGCGGAGAAGCCCGTTCACCTCGTCGACGGTCGTCGGCCGGTCGACCTCGAAGACGGCGTCGGTGAGGGAGGCGTTGAGGAGCGGGACGCGGACCGCGAGGCCGTCGAGGCGACCCTGCAGCTCGGGGAAGATGAGCCCGATCGCCGTCGCCGAGCCGGTCGTCGTCGGGATGAGCGACATGCCCGCCGCTCGCGCGCGCCGGAGGTCCTTGTGCGGCGCGTCGACGATCACCTGGGTGTTCGTGAGGTCGTGGAGGGTCGTGATCGACCCGCGGGAGATGCCGATCCCCTCGTGGATCACCTTCACGACCGGGGCGAGGCAGTTCGTCGTGCAGGACGCCGCCGTCACGACGTCGTGCCGGTCGGGGTCGTAGCGGTCGTCGTTGACGCCGACGACGACGTTGAGCGCGCGGTCGTCCTTCACCGGGGCGGCGACGACGACCTTGCGGACGCCGCGGTCGGCGTACGGCGCGAGCTTCTCCATCGTGCGGAACGCGCCCGTGCACTCGAGGACGACGTCGACGCCGTGCTCGTCCCACGGGACGCCACCGGGGGTCGCCTCCTGCGTGAACGCGATCTCGGTCCCGTCGATCGCGAGCGCAGCCCCTGCGGCCCCCACGTCCCGGTCCCAGCGGCCGTGGACCGAGTCGAAGGTGAGGAGGTGCGCCGCGGCGGCGGCGTCGCCGTGCAGCTCGTTGACGTGGACGATGTCGAGGTCGCGGGCGCCCCACGCCGCGCGGACGGCGAGCCGCCCCATGCGGCCGAAGCCGTTGATGCCGATGCGGGTCATGCGGTCCTCTCGGTCGTGCGCGCCGGCCGGCGCAGCGGGTGGCCGTCGGGGGTGAACCAGCGCCGCCCGAGGGCGAGCGCGACGTAGACGAGCCCGACGAGGACGGGGACCTCGATGAGAGGCCCGACGACGCCGGCGAGCGCCTGCCCCGAGGTCGCTCCGAAGACGCCGATCGAGACGGCGATCGCGAGCTCGAAGTTGTTCGACGCGGCGGTGAAGGCGAGCGTCGCCGTCCGCGCGTAGCCGAGGCCGAGCCGGTGGCCGAGCGCGAAGCTCGCGAAGAACATGAGGAGGAAGTAGGCGAGGAGCGGGACGGCGATGAGCGCCACGTCGAGCGGCTCGTCGGTGATCGCCTCGCCCTGGATCGCGAAGAGCATGACGATCGTGAAGAGGAGGCCGTACAGCGCGAGCGGGCCGATGCGCGGGAGGAACGACTCGCGGTACCACGCCTCGCCACGGCGCCGGATGCCGACCCGTCGCGTGAGGAACCCGGCGACGAGCGGGATGCCGAGGAAGATGAGCACCGTCCGCGCGACCTCCCAGATCGAGACGTCGAGCCCCTGGGTCTCGAGGCCGAGGAGGTCCGGCAGCCCGGTGAGGTAGAGCCACGCGAGGAGCGAGAAGGCGGCGATCTGGAAGAGCGAGTTGATGGCGACGAGGAGCGCCGTCGCCTCGGTGTCCGCCTTCGCGAGGTCCGACCAGATGAGGACCATCGCGATGCACCGCGCGAGCCCGACGATGATGAGGCCGGTGCGGTACTCGGGGTGGTCGGAGAGGAAGAGCCACGCGAGCCCGAACATGAGGAGCGGGCCGACGATCCAGTTGAGGATCAGCGAGGCCCAGATCATCCGCCGCTCGCCGGTGATGTGGCCGAGCTCCTCGTAGCGGACCTTCGCGAGGACCGGATACATCATGAGCAGGAGCCCGATCGCGATGGGGAGCGACACGGTGCCGATCCGCAGCTCGTCGAGGGCGTCGTCCAGGCCCGGGATGAGCGAGCCGAGCGCGAGGCCACCGGCCATCGCCACGGCGATCCAGAGCGGGAGGAAGCGGTCGAGGGTCGAGAGTCGCTCGACGACCGCCTCGCGGGGCGCCGGGACGCTCACGCGCCGGGCTCCGTCGGCGCCAGCCAGCCCGCGAGCTCGTCGAGCGGCCCGGGGACGACGTAGTAGAACGACCAGAGCCCCTGCTTCTCCGACGCGACGAGACCCGCCTCCCGCAGGACCCTGAGGTGATGGCTGACGGTCGGCTGCGAGACGTCGAAGAGCGGGACGAGCTCGCACACGCACACCCTCCCGGGGTGCTTGCGCAGGACGTCGAGAAGCTGGACGCGGATCGGGTCGGCGAGGGCCTTCGCCGCGCGGGCGAGCCGCTCGGCGGCGTCGGGACCGACGTCCGGGCGGACGAGGGGCTCCTGGCAGCTGTCCCCCTTCGCGCGCTTCGCCTTCGGCGTGAGCTGAAGCTCCATAGACGGAAATCTATCCAATGACCACGGACACTCGATCGACAGGCGTCAATGTAGGGACGAGCGCGCCCGTCTCTGTGAACGAGCGGTGACCACGCGCCGGTCGCTGCTACCTTCACCGACGTGCGGCTCCACCGCCCAGGCGCGCGACTCGCGCTCCTCGCTCCGACGGCCGTTCTCGCGACGGCCCTGCTCGGCCCTGCGGCGGTCCCGCTCCTCGTCTGCCTCGGCTTCCTCCTCGCGGGCTGGTACCCGGGCGAGGACGCGATCGAGCGGCTCCGCGACGGCCGCCGCCCGGCGGCGCGCCTCGCGCGGCCGACCGACGACGCCGCCCCGCACCTCCCGCGCGTGCGCATCGCGCGCCCCGGCCTCACCCTCGGCGGCGGTCTCGTCCGCCGTGGTCCGCCGGTGCTCGTCGCCTGACGACACCGACACGACCACGAAGACAAGGAGACCCACATGCGCACGACGACCCGTGCGACCCTCGCCGCCTGCGCCTGCCTCGCGCTCGGCGGCCTCGCCGCCGGCTGCGGCGACGACGACGAGACGCCCGAGGCGCAGTCCGCCGCGCCCGTGGCGGCGACGACCGGCGACATGCCGATGGACCACGGCGACATGGCCGCCGACGACGACATGGCCGCCGCGATGGCGTCGATGGCCGAGCTCGGGATGACGAAGACCGAGGACATGACGATCGCGCTCATGGCGTCGTCCGCCGAGCGGTTCTTCGTCGCCGAGGGCGACGAGCTGCGCGAGCAGACGCCGAGCCCCGACGACGACGCGCACCTCATGGTCGCGCTCACCGACACGGAGTCGGGCATCCGCCTCCCCGACGCGACCGTGACCGCCCGCATCACCGACGAGGACGGCGGGACCGTGTTCGAGGGACCGCTCTACCCGATGATCGGGCGCGGGATGGGCATGCACTACGGCGAGAACGTCGACGTCGGCGAGGCCGGGACCTACGAGGTCTCGCTCGTCGTCGGCTCGCCGCGCGTCGGCCGCCACCGCTCGCTCGAGAAGGCGTGGACCGGGACCCAGCGCACGCGGTTCCGCATCGCCTACGACGGGACGACGTTCACCCCCGCGCCGTGAGCGACGCCGACACCCCGCGCCTCACCCGCCGCCGGCTGCTCGTCGCAGCCGGCGGCGGCGCCGTCGCGCTCGGCACCAGCGGCCTCCTCCTCGCCGGCTCCGGCGACGAGGAGGCCGTGCCCGCGGTCGTGCCCGACCCCGGAGGCCGGCCCGAGCGCCAGCACGCCTGGGACGACGTCCTCACCGCCGACGGCCACGGCAACCGGACGGCGCCGCGTCATCAGCGACTCCTCCATCTCGTCCTCGACGACGAGCCCACCGTCGCCGCCGCCGTCCGCCTCGAGAACGCGCTGCGCGCCGTCGAGCAGCGATTCCCCGCCGGGCCCGCCGGCGTCCTGCTCCTCTCCGGCTGGGGGCCGGCGTGGTTCGACGCCGTCGGCATCCGGTCGCCCGTCCCGGCGCCCGCCCCGCTCTCCGACTCCGAGGCGCCCGACCTGGACGCGTTCGCCGGCTGCCTGCACCTCGCCTCGGACTCCCCCCGCCGGCTCGACGAGGCCGAGCGACTCGTCCGTGCCGGGCTCCGCGGGCCCCTCCGCCTCGCGGACCGCCGCACGGGGTTCGTCGGACCGGGCCTCCCGCGGCGCATCGGCCGTGGGGCCAACGGCATCCCCGCCGGCCGGCCGTCGCGCGACGCGCCGCTCTTCATGGGCTTCGCCTCGGGCTTCCGCCGCAACCAGGCCCGCGAGGACGACATCACGATCACCGAGGGTCCGTGGGCGGGCGCGACGACGATGCACGTGAGCACGATCGCGCTCGCGCTGCAGACGTGGTTCGGCAGCCTCGACGACGAGCAGCGGGTCGCGCGGATGTTCGCCCCGCAGGTGCGCGCCGCGGACGTCCGTGACCCAGGCGCCGGCATCGACCCGCCCGGCGACGTCGAGGGCACGGCCCGCCGGCACGGGCTCGTGGGCCACGCGCAGGCCGCCGCCGCCGCGCGCCGCGACGGACGGCCGATCATCCTCCGTCGCGACTTCGACGGTCTCGACGGACGACAGCCCGTCGTCCACTTCGTCGCGCTCCAGCGGTCGATCGACGACTTCGTCGCGACACGGCGGGCGATGGACGCCTCGCGCGCCGTCGCAGCGAACCCCGGCATCACCCCGCACGTCAACAACGGGATCAACGAGTGGCTCAGCGTGCGGCGGCGCGGGAACTACCTCGTCCCGCCCCGCTCGCGGCGCACGTGCCCCGGCCTCGAGGGGTGGGACGCATGAGGCGGGTGCTCCCCGTGCTCCTCGCCGCCGCGCTCGTCGTGCCGGCCGCCGCGCACGCGCACGGCGGCGCGCTCGTGGCGAGCGGGGCCGACGAGGCGTACACGGTCACGGTCGAGGCGTCCGAGGTCCGTGGCGAGGACGGCGGGCGGGCGCTCGACCTCACCGCCTACCCGATCCGCAACGCCAACGGGGCCCTCGACACCGCCGCGGAGGTGACGTTCTCGCTCGGGGACGGGCGGACGGTGCGCGCCGAGCCGACCCCCGACGGCCTCGAGGCGATCGTCCCGCTCGAGGCGCGCGGCGAGTGGCGGGGGTGGACGATCACCGCGACCGTGCGGGGCGAGGCGGGCACGCTCGTCGTGCGGGGCGAGCCGGTCGCGGCCGACGACGGCTCCTCGACACCGGGCTGGCTCTGGCCCGCGAGCGCCGTCACGCTCCTCGGCGCCGCCGCGCTCGTCGTCGTCGCGCGCCGCCGCCGGGCCGGCGCGACCGCTTGAGACAATGCGCGTCATGCGTCGCCTCCTCCCCGCCCTCGCCCTGCTCCTCGCGTTCCCCGTCTCGGCCTCCGCCCACGGCGGCTCGATCGTCGCGAGCGGGAGCGACGACGCCTACGACGTGACCGTCCAGATCGCCGACATCACGCAGGACGGCGAGCCGGCGGCCGACGTCACCGTGTACCCGATCGCGTCGTCGAGCGGCTCGATCGACCTCGAGGCCACGACGACCGTGTCGATCGACGGCGAGACCTACGAGACGGAGGTCTCCGGCGAGGCCTACGAGGTCGTCGTGCCCGTCGACGAGCGGGGCGGCTGGCGGGACTGGCAGGTCGGCGCGCGCGTCGCCGGCGACGACGGCACGACGACGGTCGGCGACTTCCCCGCCGAGCCGGCCGCGGACGAGCCCACCGACACGACGGGCGCCACCGGCTCACCGGGCGGCGTCACCGCCCCGCCCGCGGGCGAGGCCGCGCCGACGACGACGCCCGACGACGACCCGGCCGACGCGGCGCCCGCCTCCGAGGAGGGGGACGACGACGACGCGCCGGGCTGGCTCATCCCGGTCTCGGGCGTCCTCCTCGCCGCGGCCGTCGCGCTCGTCGTCCAGCGCCGCCGCGCGATGCGCGGCGACAACCCCGTCACCTGACCCGACCGCCGAACCGGATTCCTGTGGCGTCATAGCGCCACAGGAATCCGGTTCGGCCGGTGGAGCGGCGGTCAGTCCTCGGTGACGAGGCGGGCCTTCATCTCCTTCAGCACCGGCGAGATCGGCGTGAAGCACATCTTCTGGAACGGCCCGACGACGAGCGTGACGATGCCGATCGCGTAGGTCGTCCCGTTCTTGCGCGGCTTCGTGTAGACGGGGCCGCCGCTGTCGCCGGAGCGCGCGGTGATCGTCGTGCACCGCACGCGCAGGCCGGCCTCCTCGCTGAGGAACTCCTCGGCGTCGGCGGCGCCCTTGCCGCGAAGGCGGCCGCAGCGGTCGGGGCCGCTCGTGCGGCCGGTGAAGCACACCTCGCGGCCGGGGATGAGCTTCGCCGTCCCGGCGACGACCCACGGCGGGCTGCCGGTGCCGCGGTCGACGATCGGCAGGCGCGAGCGCCCGGCGCCGCTCGGGATGGGGAGGGCGAGCGCGTCGAGAGGCTCGCTGCGGGTGAGCATCCGCTGCACGCGGCCGAGCACGATCCCCGGCTGCGGCGGACGACGCAGCGCGGCGTTGCGCCGGTTCGTGAGGTTCTTGCGGGTGAGTCCCGCGCAGTGCGCAGCGCTGAGCCCGCCGAAGCGGTCGTTGCTGCGGAAGCGGACGAGGAACGCCGACGTGCACGAGCTCGTGTCGTCGGGTGGCCGCTCCCCGCCCACGAGCGTGCGGCGCGAGAAGAGGAGCTCGCGACCCGCGGTCCACCCGTCGAGATCGGGGGCCGGGCCGGGCCGGCGGATCGCGACGGCCGCGCGCCTGCGCATCGCGACGAGATCGTGGACGCCGTCGCGCACCTCCGAGTCCTTCGCCCGGACCGCGGTCCATCCGATGCGGTCGAGGACGGCCTCGGCGTCGGCCGCGGGACCCGCAGCGACGACCGCCGCGACGCTCCGCGCGACATCGCAGTCCTCGCGGGCGACCGCGACGACGCTCGTGCCCGGAACGGGCTCGCAGCGCTCGTATGAGTCGTCGGCGCGTGCCGCGCCGGGGACGGCGAGGAGCAGCGCGGCGAGCGTCGCTGCGGGCGTGAGCTGGCGCAGGCGAAGAGCGAGCATCTCTCTACACCGTACGAAACCGGCCCTCCCGGCCGATCAGCGTCGGCGACGCGCGGCGTAGAACGTGACGCCGGGGAGCGTCGCGCCCGCGTAGCCGCCGGGGAGCGTCCGCGCGGAGAAGCCACGCGCGCGGAGGAGCGCGAGGACGCGCGCCGGCCGATGGACGGAGAGGAGATGCGTCTCCTCCGACCGCCGCCAGCCCGCGTCCCTCTCGCGGAAGGTGACGATGCGGCGGCGCACGCCCTCCTCGTCCTCGGCGGCGTCGACGAGGACGGCCCAGCCCTCGCCCTCCGACCAGGTTCGCTGGGTGCCGCCCGCGATGCGTCCGGGACGCGGGAGGTCGAAGAGGAAGAGCCCGCCGGGGCGCAGCGCGCCCGCGACCCGCTCGACGACGTCCGCGAGCGCCGCCTCGCCGCCCGCGCGCTCGTCGAGTCGGTACGCGAGGACCTCCCCCGCCGCGAGCACCGCGTCGTGCGGGCCGCCGAGCGGCACGTCGAGCGACGACCCGACGAGGAAGGTCGACCGGGGCGTCCTCGCGCGGGCGAGGGCGATCATCGCCGGGGAGATGTCGATGCCGCGCACGACGTGGCCGCCGGTCGACAGCGCCGCCGCCGTCGTGCCGTCGCCGCAGCCGAGCTCGAGGATCGAGGCCGGCCGGGTGAACCGGGCCGCGAGCTCGCGCGCGGCCCCCTCGGCGAGGAAGGTGAAGCCGGAGGCGTGGATCGCGGCGAGGTCCGCCGCGTACCCGCCGACCCCGTTCACGCGACGTTGCGCCGGTAGAACGCGGGCGTGAGGAGGACGAGGACGGTGAAGACCTCGAGGCGGCCGGCGAGCATCAGGAACGAGAGGATCGCGCGCCCGGGCTCGGAGACCGCCTGGTAGTTCTCGGAGGCCCCGACCTCTCCCATGCCGGGGCCGAGGAGGGTGAGCATCGCCGCGGCGCTCGACACCGCGGTGAGGAGGTCGAGGCCGGTGACGAGCATGGCGAGCGTCCCCGCGAGCGCGACGAGCATGTAGACGACGACGAAGCCGAGCACGCCGCGGCGGACGTCCTCGCTGAAGACGCGTCCGCGCGTACGCAGGACGAGCACGGCCCGCGGGCGCAGTTGCCGCTGGAGCTCCTGGGTGGCGGTCTTCGCGAGGAGCATGATGCGGAGGACCTTGAGCCCGCCCGACGTCGAGCCGGCGCACGCGCCGACGAACATGATGATGAGGAGGTGGACGCGGGCGTAGTCGTTCCACAGGTCGAAGTCGGCCGTCGTGAGCCCGGTGCCCGTCGAGACCGTCGTCACCGTGAACGCCGCGTCGCGCAGGTTCTCCCAGCCGCCACCCGGGTGGTCGTTGAGGACCAGGCTGAGCGTGACGAGGCCCATGCTCCCGAGGACGATCAGCAGGAACGCGCGGACCTCGGCGGCCTGCGGCCACATCGGCCCGCCGCGCAGCGCGAGCCAGTAGAAGGCGAAGTTGATCCCGCCGAGCACCATGAACACGATCGCGACGACCTCGACCGCGACGGAGTCGAAGGCGCCGAGGGACGCGTTCCGCGTCGAGAACCCGCCGGTCGAGAGCGTCGTGAAGATGTGGTTCACCGCGTCGAACGGCCCGAGCCCCGCGACGAGGAACGCGCCGAGCCCCGCGGCCGTGAGGACGAGATAGATGCCTGCGATGATCTTCGCCGTGTCCGCGATCCGCGGCGTGAGCCGCTCCGCGGTGACGCCCGAGGTCTCGGCGTAGAAGACGCGCTGCGTCGCGAGCCCGGTCGCCGGGGCGATCGCGACGACGAGCACGACGATGCCGATGCCGCCGATCCACTGGGAGAGGCTCCGCCAGAGGAGGATCGCGTCGGGCTGCGCCTCGATGTCGTCGAGGAGCGACGCACCGGTCGTCGTGAAGCCGCTCATGCTCTCGAAGAGCGCGTCGACGTACCGCGGGAAGACGCCCTCGATGACGAACGGGACGGCTCCCGCCATCGCGGAGAGGAGCCACGCGAGCGTCACCGCGAGGAAGCCGTCGCGGGCGCGCAGCGGGAGGCTGCGCAGGCGTCGCGACCCGAGGAGGCCCAGGATCGACAGCGGGACGAGGACGGCGGCGGGGATGCCGAAGGCCTCGGTGGCCCTGCCGTCGCCGATCGCCGCCGCGTACGCGAAGCACGCCGCCATCCCGAGGCCGACGGCGCCGAGAGCGCCGCACACCACCGGGACGATGATCCGCCAGTTGAACCCGGGGCCGATGCGGCGCGTCGATGGGCTCACGCGTCGAAGACGGCGGCGATCTCGCCGGCGCCGCGCCGGGCGTTGAACGTGACGAGGCGGTCGCCCGCCTGCACCCTCTCGTCGCGGCGGGGCACGACGACGCGGCCGTCGCGGACGATCGCGGCGACCCTGGTCGTCGCCATCGACTCGACCGACTCGACCCGCCGGCCGTCGGCGCGGCTGCCCGGGTCGACCTGCACGTCGAGGATCTCGGCGCCCCCGACGAGGAGGTGGACCGCCTCGACGTTGCCTCCCCGGACCGCGCGGAGGATCGCCTCCGCCGTCACGAGGCGGGGGGAGAAGGACGCGTCGAGTTGGAGCGCGTCGACGAGCGGCGTGTACTCCTCGCGCGAGACCACCGCGAGGCTGAGGTCGGTGCCGAGCTGCTTCGCGCCGAGCGCGGCGAGGAGGTTCGCGCGGTCGTCGCCCGCCGCCGCGATGAACGCGCCGGCCTGGTCGACCCCGTGCGCGAGGAGCGCCTCCTTGCCGATCCCCTCCTCGTGCAGGACCGTCGCGCGGCGGAGGACCTCCGCGATCTCCCGCGCTCGCTCGATGTCGCTCTCCATCACCGTCACCGAGTAGTGCGGCTCGAGGATCTGCGCGAGCGGCAGGCCGATCCGGCCGCCGCCGAAGATGACGACGTCGCGGACCTGGCGGGCCTGCCCGGCGAGGTACGCGACGACCGGGCCGATGTCATCGCTCGGCGCCGCGACGATGAGGTGGTCGCCCGCACGCGGCCGGTGCCCCGGGTCGGCCCCGATGACGCGGCCCTCCCGGATGATCCCGACGACCGTGTGCGGCTGGACGGGCCGGCGGTCGCCGATCGCGCGCCCGATGAGCGGCGACCGCGACGTGACGATGCACTCGGCCACCGCGACGAGACCGTCGCCGAAGCGCTCGACGTGGACGGCGCCCGGGAGCATGATCGCCTGACTGAGGTCCTCCGCCGTCGCGCGCTCGGGGTTGATGACGAAGTCGATGCCGAGGACGTCCCGCGAGAACGACGCGTCGCTGCCGAAGTAGTCGGGATCGCGGACGCGCGCGACCGTCTGCTGCGTGCCGAGCTGGTGGGCGGCGAGCGCGGCGATGACGTTCCCCTCGTCGCTGTTCGTCACCGCGCAGACGAGGTCGGCCTCGTCGGCGGCGAGCTCGGCGAGGAAGCGGGGCGAGGCGCCGTTTCCGACGACGACGAGGGCGTCGAGCTCACCCTGGAGGGCCTCGGCGCGCTCGGCGTCGCGCTCGATGACGGTGACGTCGTGGCGCTCGCCGCTGAGCGTGCGGGCGATGTGCTGGCCGACCTCGCCCAAGCCGACGACGATGACGCGCATCGGCGCATCGTCGCGCATCGGGCGCCCGGAACGTCTCCCTGACAGCCATCCGTCATCGTGTCGTGGTGATGACCGGCGCCCGTTCGGCCTCCGACCACCCGCGACTCGCCGCGCGCGGGACGACCCCCTCCGCGGTCGTCTTCGACAACGACGGCCTCCTGCTCGACACCGAGGTCGCGTGGACGCGCGCCGAGGTGACGCTGTTCGAGCGCCGCGGCCGCGTCTTCACCGAGGAGCACAAGCGCTACCTCATCGGATCGTCCCGTGCGGTCGCCGAGGAGAAGCTCGCCCGGATGCTGGACCGGCCGTTCGACGAGGGCGTCGCCCTCATGGACGAGCTCCACGAGCTCGTCATGGAGGAGGCGCTCGCCGGCTGCCCGCCGCGCCCCGGCGCGGTCGCGCTCCTCGACGCCCTCGCCCGCGCCGGGACCCCGATCGGCCTCGCCTCGAACTCCTCGCGGGAGTTCGTCGAGCGGACGCTCCACGTGAGCGGGCTGCGGGCGCGCTTCGAGGTCGTCGTGAGCGCGGAGGACGTCCACCGGCCGAAGCCCGCCCCCGACCTCTACCTCGAGGCCTGCACGCGCCTCGACGCCGACCCGCGGAAGGCCGTCGGGCTCGAGGACTCCCCGCCCGGCGTCGCCGCGGCGCACGCCGCCGGGCTCTTCGTCGTCGGCGTGCCCTACCTCGAGGGCACGCCGCTCCCGGAGGCGCACGTCCTCGCCGGCTCGCTCGCCGACGAGGACGTCCACCACGCCGTCGGGCTCATCGCGATCCGCTGACGAGCACGAGGCGGGCGGCCGCCTCGCGGGCGCGGCCGCGCGCCTCGTCCACGCTCGCCCCGCGCGCGAGGGCGACGCCCATGCGACGGCCGGGCCGCGCGTCGGGCTTGGCGAAGAGGCGGACGTCGACGTCCGCGGCGACCGCGAGAGCGTCGGCGAGACCCGCGACGGCGGGCGCGTCCATCTCCTCGCCGGCGAGGAGGACGGCGGAGGCGCCCGGATCGCGGAGCGGCACCTCGCCGTCCGGGACCGGGAGGCCGAGGACGGCGCGGACGTGGAGGGCGAACTCGCTGAGCGCCTGCGTCGCCATCGTCACCATCCCCGTGTCGTGCGGGCGGGGAGACACCTCGCTGAAGACGACGTCGTCCCCGACGACGAAGAGCTCGACGCCGAAGATCCCGTGCCCTCCGAGACCGTCGACGACCGCGCGCGCGACCTCGCGGGCGCGGGCGAGCGCGGCGTCAGACATCGGCTGGGGCTGCCAGCTCTCGCGGTAGTCGCCGTCGACCTGGACGTGCCCGATCGGCGCGCAGAACGCGACGCCGCCGGCGTGGCGGACCGTGAGGAGCGTGATCTCGTACTCGAAGTCGACGAACCCCTCCGCGATGACGCGCTGGCCCTTGATCCGGCCGCCGGTCTGGGCGTGGTCCCACGCGGCCCGGACGCCGTCGGGGGAGCGGACGACGGACTGCCCCTTCCCCGATGAGCTCATGACGGGCTTGACGACGCACGGCGTGCCGAGCGCGGCGACCGCCTGCTGCAGCTCCTCCTCCGTGTCGCAGAACCGGTACGGCGAGGTGGGGAGGCCCAGCTCCTCCGCGGCGAGGCGGCGGATGCCCTCCCGGTCCATCGTGAGGCGCGCCGCGCGGGCGGTCGGGACGACTCGGAGGCCGTCGGCCTCGAGCTCCTCGAGGACGGGCGTCGCGATCGCCTCGAGCTCCGGGACGACGTGGAGAGCCGCGCACGGACGGCCGCGCTCCTCCTCGAGCACGGCGCGAAGGGCGGCCGGGTCGGTCATGTCGACGACGTGCCGGCGCTGGGCGACCTGCATCGCGGGCGCGCCGTCGTAGCGGTCGACCGCGACGACCTCGGCGCCGAGCCGCATCGCCTCGATCGCGACCTCGCGGCCGAGCTCGCCGCTTCCGAGGAGGACGAGGCGCGTCGCGCCCGCGGTGAGGGGGGTGCCGATCGGCGGTGGAGTGCTCATCGCGGCGCGATCATGCCACCGGGGAGGCGGCGGGTACCCTGCCGGTCGTGCCGGTCGCGGCCCTCACGGACGACATCTCGACCTTCTTCGACGCGGTCGGCGAGTTCTTCTCGAACCTCGCCGAGGTCCAGTTCGGATCGCTGGCCATCGCGCTCGCGTGCTTCGGGATCTACCTCAGCCTGCGCGCCCGGGCGTTCTTCCACATCCTCCGCGCGGCGTATCCGACCGAGCGCATCGAGTTCCGCCGCATCTGGGGCGCCTACGTCGCCGCCTACGGCTTCAACAACGTCATCCCGGCCCGCGGCGGCGACGTCATCAAGCTCTACCTCTCGAAGACGTCGGTCCCGCGGTCCTCGTATCCGGCGGTGGGCGCCGGGTTCGCGGTGGAGAGCGTCTTCGACGCGACGATGGGCGTCTTCATCCTCACGTTCGCGTTCACCCAGGGCGTCTTCCCGAAGCCTCCGGACTTCTCGAAGCTCGGCGCGTTCGACCTCAGCTTCTTCGCCGCGAACCCGCGCTTCACGCTCTTCTTCCTCACCGCGCTCGGCGTCCTGTCGCTCGTCCTCTTCGCGGTCCTCTCGCGCCGGGTCCAGGCCTTCTGGGCGCGCGTGCGGCAGGGCCTCACGATCCTCTTCGACCGCCGTCGCTACTTCCGCGAGGTGTGGCTCGTCCAGTTCGTCGGCTGGCTCTTCCGCTTCACCGCGTTCTTCTTCATGCTCGAGGCGTTCAACATCGGAGGCTCGGTCCACAACGTCCTCCTCGTCCTCGGCGTCAACGCGGTCGCCGCGGTCGTGCCGTTCACGCCGGGCGGCGCGGGAGTGCAGCAGGCGTTCCTCGTGAAGGTGTTCGGCGGCGGCGCGGCCGCCTACTCGGTCGGCCAGCAGATCGCGATCGCGACGTTCAGCCTCACGCTCGGGTTCATCGCGCTCTTCACGATCTTCAAGTTCCGCTCGTTCCGCGAGGTCATCGACGCGGGCAAGGCCCACCGGGAGGCGGAGCGCAACGGCCTGGACCCCGAGGAGGCAGCGGAACGGGGGCTCGTCGTCTCGGGCGGCCCGGAGGCGGACGAGGGACGCAGCGCGCGCGAGGAGCGGCGCGCGCGGCGGGAGGAGCGACGGCGCCGGCGGACCGCCGGGCCGCGGTGATGAGGCGCGGGCCGGGCTACTGCAGGCCCTGACGGGCCTCGCGCACGAGGGCGACCGCCTCGGGGAAGACCGTCGCCATCACCTGGCGGATCTGCTCCGCCTGCTGCTCGGGCGTCCCCTGGATGTTCACGCGCTGGACAGCCGCTACCGTCATGTCGACGGCGAGCTTGATCGCGTTGTCGGCCCAGGCGAGCTTCTGCTGGCCCTGCGCCTGCTCCGCGAACTCGGCCATGCGGCGCATGAGCTCGTCGGGATCTCCGAAAAGGCCACCGAAACCTTCCATGCACAGATGGTCGCACACGCGGCGCCTCGTCTCGGCGCAGCGGGTCCTCGTCGCCGTCGTGGCCGCCGTCGTCGTCGCCGGCTGCGGGGACGACGACGGGGGCGCGCCCGGCGCCGCGACGACGCCGACGGCGCCCGCCGAGTCCGCGCCGGGCCTCCCGATCCACGTCGTCGAGGCGGTGGGGGGCGAGGATCCGCCGGTCGTCGTCGCGACGCTCGGCGACTCGATCACGGCGGGGATCCCGGGCTTCTCGCCGCTGCCCTCCGAGCGGGCGGGGATCCCCGGGGGCGCCGACCCGCGCTCCCAGTGGCAGTACTGGGCGGCGCGCGAGCTGCCGGGGACCCGGTACCGCAACTGCGGCGTCGGCGGCCAGCTCACCGAGCAGATCGCGGCGCGGCTCGACGCCTGCGCGCGCGGCGCCGACGTCCTCGTCGTGCAGGGCGGGACGAACGACGTCGTGCTCGGGCGCCGGCCGTGGCAGATCGCGTCGAACCTGCGCTCGATGGTGCGCCGCGGGAAGGCGCTCGGGCTCCGCGTCGTGCTCGTGACGATCCCGCCGCTCGACCGCGGGGAGGAGGCGCTCTCCCGCACGGTGGTGGGCGCCAACGCGCGCGTGCGGGAGCTCGCGGAGCGCGAGGACGTCCTCCTCGTCGACTGGCACGAGGCGCTCGAGGACCCCGCGGCGCCGGGACGGATGCCGGCGTCGCTCACCGCCGACGGCGTGCACCCGTCGGTCTCGGGGTACCGCCGGATCGGCGGGATCTTCCGGCTGCCCGACTGACGGGCTGCGGCACAATGTCCCGCTCGCCCATGGCCGCCCGCCACCCCGCTCGACGAGCGCTCCTGGCGCTCCTCCTCGTCCTCGCGCTCGCGTCCGGCTTCCTGGTCGGGGCGTGCGGCGGCGACGACGAGACGGCGACGCCGCCGACGATCCCGCAGCCGCCGACGGTGACCTCGCCCGCCGTGCCTGCGCACGTCGTCGGCCCGGTCGACGGAGCGCCGGACCCCGTCATCGTCGCGGCGATCGGCGACTCGATCACGGCGGGGGCGCCCGGCTTCGATCCCGACCCCGCGGTCCGGGCGCAGCTCGGCCGCGTCACCGAGCAGTCCCAGTGGCTCTTCTGGGCGGCGATCCGGATGCCCGGGGTCGCGTTCCGCAACTGCGGCGTCGGCGGCGACCGCACCGACGAGATCGCGCAGAGGCTCGACGGGTGCGCGCAAGGAGCGGACTACCTCGTCGTCCAGGGCGGCGTCAACGACATCGCGCAGGGCCGCGAGCCCGAGGAGGCGGCTGCGACCCTGCGGTCGATGGTGAGGCGCGGGAAGGCGCTCGGCCTCAAGGTCGCGATCGTCGAGCTCCTCCCCTGGAACAGCGGCGTCGAGGAGACGAAGGCGCCGATCCGCGAGCTGAACCGCCTCATCCGCGACATCGCCGAGGACGAGGACGTCCACCTCGTCGAGTGGTACGAGCTGCTCGAGGACCCGCGCGACCCGGATCGCATGCGCGCCGACCTCACCGCGGACGGCGCCCACCCCTCGGTCGCCGGCTACCAGGTCCTCGGCAACCTCTTCACGCTGCCGGAGTAGGGGGGCGGGGGCGGGGGCTGCGCAGGGGGGGCGCGGGGCGCGGGGGCGCGGGGCGCGGGGCGCGGGGCGCGGGGGGCGCGGGGGCGAAATCAACGCGCGTTCGATTGACCCCCACATAGGGGGCGAATCCAACGCGCGTTCGA